>JANWZY010000015.1 GCA_025061935.1 Verrucomicrobiia bacterium | reverse complement strand
CGGGTTAAGGTGATCGAAGCTCATCCTCGCCCCCTCCCAAGCCGCGCAACTACCAACGCGCCGAGTATTCCCACAACCAGCACAACCGAAACCAGCTCGAAAGCCAGCGCATGCGTGGTCAGGAACGCGGTGCCGATCCCGCGCACCGTGTCCGGCGGCGGTTGAGGCGCTGGCGCCGGCCACGGATGGCTGAACACGGCCCATCCGATTGCGACGAACGCCGCCGCGCTGCACACTAGCGCGGCCGCCCCCCATAAGAGCCTGGAGCAGCGCGGCTCCCGCGCAGGCGGTTCGTCAGGCTCGGCTAGCATAACTGCGAACACGATTGTCACGCAAACTGCCCCGACATAAATCAAGATTTCCATCAGTGCGAGAAACGGCGCATGAAGGAAGTAATACAGGCCTGCCAGCCCTACACAGCACAGTGCAAGCCCGGCGACACTACGAATAATCCGTGCGCTCAGCACTGCGACCAACGCGCCGCTGACGGTCGCTAACACTGCCAGGGCGAACACAGCCCGCACCAAATGATCAAGCGCCGGAAACGTGCTCATTTTGCGTCTCCTGCTTTTGCCAATTCGCAGAGGTCCATGCTCTCGTAATCTGCCTTGCGCGTGCTCGCCAGGTTATACCGCTTCGAAAATGCGAGCGCGTCCACCGGACACACTTCGACGCATAATCCGCACAAGCTGCACTTTGTGAAATCGAGCTTGAATTCGGTAACGGACTTGCGCGATTCGCCGGGCAATTTAGCGCCTTCGACCACAATGCAATCGCTCGGACAGATGCGCTCGCACATTTTGCACGCGATGCACCGCAACCGGCCAGTCTGCTCATCCCGCACAAGCACGATGTGCCCGCGGTACCGCGCAGGCAGCTCGAGCACTTCCCACGGATAATGAACCGTCACGGGCCGGCGGAAGAATTGTTCAAGAGTGACCGCCAAACCCGTTGCAAGGCTGTGCAGGCCTAGGCAAAATTCTTTGATCGCAGCGACCATATTCTCAGCGCAGCTTCAAGATCAGCGCGGTGAACAACAACGCGCCCAATCCCGCTGGAATCAGCAGTTTCCATGACAGGTTCAGCAACCTATAAAACTGCGTCCGCGGGAACGTCCACCGGACCCACATCACGCTAAAGACAAGCGCGTAAAGCTTGACGAGGAACCAAAACGTGCCCGGCATCACACCCACTGGGCTGTGCCATCCGCCCAAAAACAGTACTGTCGCCACCGAAGCACCGACCACGATATTTGCGTACTCGGCCATAAAAAACAGGCCGAACCCCATGCCCGCGTACTCGGTAAACGCCCCAGCAACAAGCTCACTTTCAGCCTCCGCCATATCGAACGGTGCGCGATTCGTCTCGGCCAACATGCACACGTAAAAGATCAAAAAAAGGACCGGCATCAACGGATTCACCCACACCTTCACCAGATTCCAATTCCACACCCCGCCGGCCTGCTGCTGGACAAGCTCGCGCAGGTTCATTGTGCCTGCAGTCAGCAGGAGCGTCGTAACTACAAGCAACATCGGAATTTCGTAGGCCACGTTTTGAGACACAACGCGCGCCGCTGCGATGACCGAGTACTTGTTTCGCGACGCCCAGCCGCCGAGCAGAATGGCGAGCACATTGACCGAGCCGAATGCAAACACGAGCAGCAGTCCGAGATTGAAATCGCGCGCGCATAGCGCGTGACCGAACGGGATAACTGCAAGGCACATCAGAGCCGGCGCCAAGACAAACGCGGGGGCGAGCCTGAACAAAACCCGGTCCGCATGTGGCCACACAACAAACTGTTTGCCCAACAGTTTAAGCCCGTCAGCGATCGGCTGGAGCAGCCCCGCCGGGCCGACTTCAGTCGGGCCCGGCCGGCGCTGGAATCGTGCTGCCACCTTCCGCTCGAGCCATACCAAGTAGGCTGCGTTCAGCCCGACAAAAGCCAGTGCACCCACAAGGTACGCGATCAACCGGTATGGCTCTGGTAAAATCATACGCAGCTCACCTGTCCACGTCCGGGATTACGAGGTCTAAGCTGCCCAGCAGCGCGAGCGCATCCTGCATGAGCAGCCCCCGCGCAGCCTCGCCAAAAAGCGCCAGGTTCGAAAACGACGGCGTCCGCAACTTCAGCCGGTAGGGCACTTCTGTACCGTCGCTAACTAGCCGTATGGCAAACCTGCCCCGAGCGGCTTCGACTGCGAAGTAATAATCGCCCGGTGGCGGCTTAATTACGCGCGGCACTTTTTCGGCCATCACTGGCCCTGGAGGTAGCTTCGCTATCGCCTGCTCGATGATGCGCAAGCTTTGCGCGATCTCCTCCATGCGCACTTTGTACCGCGCCATACAATCGCCCTCGGCAAAATGGGGCACGTCGAACTCGAATTCGGGATAAACCGAATACGGCTCGAGCTTCCGCACGTCGCAAGGTACGCCGGAGCCGCGCAATACCGGCCCGGTTGCGCCATACTTGCGACAAAGCTCCGCACTGATCACTCCGATACCCTCCAGGCGCTTACGCAAAATCAAATTCTCCGTGACAAGTTTGTGGTACATTCCGAGGCGCCCGCGCATATGTTTTACAAACGCGCGGGTGCCCTCGATAAACTGCTCATCCACATCGTTGCAAAGCCCTCCGAATCTGTAATAGCAGTAAGTGAGGCGCGAGCCGGTAACGGCCTCGAGCAGATCGAGAATCTTTTCCCGGTCGTCAAATGCATACAGCAGGGGTGTGAACGCGCCGAGGTCGAGCAAAAATGCGCCGAACCAGACCAAGTGACTCGCTATCCGGTTCAATTCCGAAGTGATAACTCGGATGTATTCTGCACGCGGTGGCACTTCGATACCGAGCGCGCGCTCGACCACGCACACATAGGCGTGCATGTAGTGCATTGCCGACAGGTAATCTATGCGACTCGGGTTGGGCAAAAACTGCACGTAGGTGCGGTTTTCGCCCATTTTCTCGTGCATCCGATGCGCATAGCCAATCACAGGCTCGGCATGCAACACGTACTCACCATCCATGGTAAGTTTCAGCCTGAGCACGCCGTGGGTGGCCGGGTGCTGCGGCCCAACATTGAGCACAAACGTCTCGCGCGGCGCCGCTGCAGAAACCGACGAATCAGTTGGATGACCGGGAGACATTGGTGAAATCCTTCCGCAAGGGGTGGTAATCAGCGTCTTCGGGCAGCAACAGTGGCGTAAGGTCTGGATGCCCGATGAACTTTATGCCGAAAAAATCGTGAGTTTCGCGCTCGTGCCAGTTCGCCCCGGGAAACACATCTTGAATCGTTGGCAGTGCCGGGGCATCCCGCGGCACGCGCGTCCGCACAACAAGGTGCAATCGGTGCTGCGGATGGAAGAAATCGTACACGACTTCCATCTGCCCGGCTTCAGGCCAATCAATTCCCGTAATTGTGTCTATGGCGAATCCAAACCTGTTTGCCACCTGCGCAGCATCGACGACGACTGCCGGCGTAACGGTGACCTCTAAATGGCACCCTCTCCTCTCCGGGTCGGTGGGCTGCACAACCGCTGGGACAGCCGCGGCTTGTGTATCCGCGCGCGCCGGCACTACCAATACCGCATACGCGGATTTGAGTTGCTCAATCAACTCGTTCATGCGGTCTTGACTCTCGGCCACCGGCGCGTGCCTGTGATTTTCTGTTCCAGCTCAAGAATCCCCTCGATAAGCGCTTCTGGCCGCGGCGGGCAACCGGGCACATGGACATCCACTGGGAAAAGCTTGTCCACGCCTTCGACCACAGCGTACTGGCCGGGGAACACGAACGGGCCACCTGATATCGCGCAATTCCCGAACGCAATCACCCATTTCGGCTCGAGCATCTGGTCGTAAAGCGTCTTGATCGGCCCGGCCATCTTCCAATTCACTGTCCCGGCCACAATCATCACATCCGCTTGACGCGGCGACGGCCTGAATACCTCGGCACCGAACCTGGCCAGGTCGAACCGCGCCGCGCCCGCTGCCATCATCTCGATTGCGCAGCAGGCCAGCCCCAATGTGAGCGGCCAGAGCGAATTCGCACGACCCCAATCAAGCAGTTGCTCAAGCCGCGCGAACCGCACCAAGCTGCCCGGCTCGGAACCGGCTCCACCCTCAGCACAACTCAACCATTTGGCTTGTTGCTCCGCCATTCGAAATAGCCTTTGCTCCATGCGTAAACGATCACCAATGACAGCACCGCCACAAAAACCGCCAATAGCGCAAAATCGCCCCAGCCCCACGCCCGGTCATACACCAGCGCAACCGGCACCAAAAACAGCACGTCCACAGCAAAAGCCACGAACACAAGCGCATACAAATAATAGACCGCGCTGAACCGGACCCATGCGTCCCCAATCGGCTCAACTCCGCACTCGACAGGCTGCAAAGTCTTATTCGCAACCGCGCGCGTGTGCCGAGCCGCCAGCACCCGCACAAGCGCAAATGGCACCAGCGCAAACGCCAGCCCGCCCGCGCAAAACGCGGCAAGATACACAAGGTCCACAAAATACTTCTCGTCCATGGACTCCTACGTGGCCTCGAAATTGTTACCAACATTACTTGCCTCAGGCCAGAACGCAAGGTGACACCAGTGCCCCGAAAACCGGTTGCCCACGCCCGCGCCAACTCACAAGATTTGAAAGGCGAACAATACAGCTTGTGAAAAGCCACCGTGCATTGTTTGGAATTATGCCCAGCGCCATGCCAAGCAACTGCGAGCGCGGGTGCCACGTGGCATCGCCGACGCATAACTTGAACAAATGAAAAGGTTGCCTGGGAAAAAGCTGCCATTAACGGTGGACAAGATCACGAAACTCATGGCGGATGGCATTGCCCAGGCCGTCGCACAATATTGGCGCACACGCGCCGCGCAACGCGAAAAACAGCAAGCATCGGGTCGGGCCGACCACGGCCTGCGCGGCGCTGTCACTGGTGGTGCCCAAATGCACGGGTTTATCGAGCTGTTCACCAGTCTCGTCGTCGCGGCAGGGCTACCGCCACAGCGAGTGTCTCGGAAGAAAGCCGTCGAACTCCCAGGTTATTTCCGTCCGACCAAAGAAAGGGACATGCTGGTTGTCAAAGAAAAGCAGCTTATTGCTGCAATCGAGGCCAAATCGCAAGTTGGGCCTTCATTAGGAAACAATTTCAACAACCGCGTCGAAGAAGCCATCGGCAGCGCGGCCGACCTCTGGACCGCGTTCCGGGAACAAGCATTTCGGGATAGCCCGCCCCCATTCCTCGCGTACTTCTTCATGCTTGAGGACTGCCCGGCATCCAACCGGCCTGGAGCGGTTCAGGAGCCGCATTTCCGGGTCTTTCCTGAATTTGTCGGCGCGTCATACGTCAGGCGTTACGAGCTGTTTTGACGCAAGCCCGTACTCGAGCGACACTACACAGCCTCGGCGTTCATCACCTCTGCAAGCGCCACGGGCGCAAAAGGGATTTACTGCACTCCTGCACCCGATCTCTCGGTCGAACAATTCGCAAAACGTCTGCTTGCACATCTAGCAAGTTTCGCATGAACCAGAACTGGCAAACCACCCACCGGTTGATCAACGGGGACGCGCGCGACCTGTCCTTCCTTCCGGACGAATCGGTGTATCTTGTGGTCACGTCCCCGCCGTACTGGAACCTGAAGCGTTACAACGAGAACCCTAACCAATTGGGGCACATTGCGGACTACGAGACGTTCCTGGCCGAGCTAGAAAAGGAGTGGCGGCACGTTTACCGCGTGCTCGTGCCCGGCAGCAGGTTGGTTTGTGTGGTGGGAGATGTGTGCGTGGCGAGGCGCGAGTTTAGGCGACACCTTGTGTTCCTCTTGCACGCGGACATCTGCGTGACGTGCAGGCGCATCGGATTAGACAACCTGAACCCAATCATCTGGCCCAAAATCGCCAATGCATCTTACGAGGTTCAGAACGGGTCAAAATTCCTCGGCAAGCCCTACGAGCCGAACGCGATCATCAAAAGCGACATCGAGTTCATATTGATGCAGCGCAAGCCTGGCGGGTACCGTAACCCGACCGAAGCGCAGCGCAAAGCGAGCGCCATCTCGAAGGCCGAGTTCGACACGTGGTTCCGGCAAATCTGGACCATTCCCGGGTGCGTCCACGAAGCACCATCCTGCGCCGTTCCCGCTCGAATTGGCCACGCGCCTGGTGCGCATGTTCCCATTCGTGGGCGATATCGTGCCCGATCCGTTCTGTGGCACGGGCACGACCATGATCGCGGCCATGTGCACCGGCAGGAACAGCATCGGCGTAGAAATTGACCCGGAGTACTGCCGAATCGCAGCGCGGTATCTTAAGGCCGAGGCGTCCGATCTGTTTGCGCGTGCCGAGCTTGTCTTCGAGAGAACCGCGCACGAACAACCTTCCGTATTGCACGAAGACCACGCTCTTTACGAGGTCCAGCCCGCGCGCCAACGGCTGAGTTGAGCCGGCGAGGTTCGAACCCAGATCCCACCCCACACGCCCGAGTTCGTTCCCGGCTTAACTATAATTCGCGGTCGCGCCAAAGCGCGCGCTGCACCGGCACTGCAAAACCGTGTACACGCAACCCACAATTCGACTGCGCGCGCAAGCGACGACCGCCGCAACCTCGGCGAATTTACAGATGTTTGCCAACACATGTGAAAAGCACGCAGGACTTATGGGCCTGCCCCGCATGGACTCACGCTGACACAAATCCGGCACAGGTTGAGAGCGGGCAGATTTGTCACACGGCGCGGCAAATTATCGTCAGGGTGCGTCCGCAATGTCCAGGTTTGCCCGTAGAAAATGCCGGAGCCCGCACTCCTCAAGTTGCTGCAAGGCCTTGACAACGCAGGCCGCATTGAGCTGGGCGCCTGCTGCGCTTGTGTGGGTGTTGTCCCGCGGGGTGAAGTACTTTGCCTTGATTTGCTCGGGGGTCAGCCCCGCGTACTGCTGAAGAACAAGCCGGTGCAGGTCTATGAACGGCGCGTTTTCTTGCTGTGCGACTTGCCGCGCCCAGTCGGCATAGCTATTGGTTTCGGATATGTCAGATCCAATTGGCTGCTTCGGCACACGCGGCACGGGCGAACACACAATCGGTGTCATACCTTTCGCGCGCGCGTCCGCAATGTATTTGCGGATGTACCAGCCGTAGGTTCGAACCACTTCGGGTTTCTTCATGAGCGGATTGTAAACTTCTTTCGATTCCTCGCCCACCCCTGGCAACGTGCCGCGGGCGCGGTTGGTATCGTCAAGCGGACTGGAATCGTTATGTCCGAACTGGATGATCACGAAATCACCTGGTCGGGCTGCGGTCAGCAAGTTGCTCCACCAACCCTGCGTTTGGAACGTGCGGCTGCTGCGGCCCGGGCGCGCATGGTTCCTGACCAAGATTTTGTTGGTGTCGAAAAATGCTGCGATGACATCGCCCCAACCTTTGAATTCGGGGTCGTCGTTGTGGACGGTCGAGTCGCCGATCAAAAACAGTACTGGCACAGTGCGATTGGTATCCGATGAGTCAGGCGCTACGTGTGGCGCAAGCTGGTTCGCCGGCGCCGTTGCAGGATCGGACTGGGCGCGGGCACAAATCATGGCCAACATTATTGCGCATGCGCATGCGCCTCTCAAAACGGCTTGTCCACTTCGGCCAGGGTTGTGCATGGGGATCCGAGCCTACTTTTGGCCGAACCGGCTTTGAAACCATGCGCGGACTTCAGCATCAAGTCGAGCTAGGTCCGGGCGCTGCTTCGCGATCGCGAACGATTCTTCCCATTCCTTGTTCAGGTCGCCCAGATCCAACTGTGCGCCATCACGAATGAAAAGCGGAATTTGATGCAGCTCTGCGCGCACTGTGATTGTTTGCCCGCCTCGATACACCCTATCTGGGTTCCATGCATCCCTCCACTTCGTGCCACTGGGTAGGTAAACTTCCTGCGTGCGCTTGTTCTTTTCCCAGATCGGGGAGACTACCAAGTCGCTGCCGTACATGTAGGTCCACCAGTTCGACCACGCTTCGGGCGCTTTCGGGTCTACCAGGAAAAGTGGGCGCACGATGGGCATGCCAGTGTTGCGAGCCACGACAGCATGCCGGTAGCTGTAGTCCGCCAGTCGGTCGTGCAACCGCGCATACAAGCGCCAAATCGCAATTAGGTTCGTGTCGTAACTCGGCTCACGCGGGAGGTTCCAGAACGCGACGTTGCGGGTAGGCCCGACCTCCATGATCGGCGTGAAACAACTGAACGCGAGCCAGCGCGCGCACACCTCCTGCTCGAGCAACTGTTGATTATAGCCACAGGTGTCCGAACCCCAGTTCGGGTAACCCATCACAGCTGCGCGCTGCACCGCGATAATCGAAGCGCGCAAACCTTCCTGTGTCCCACCAATGTCACCGCCCCAGAACACGCCATATCTGCTACTGCCCGTGTATGCTGCGCGCGGCATGCAAACAAAATCGTCTCCGCGGTACTGCTTCGCTATCTCGTATGCGGCCTGCAAATACAGCACCGGGTACGCGTTCCGATTCTCGCGCAACGAGCGGCCATCATATACGTTGAACGGTCCACCGTCAGGAATGCCTTCCTCGCCCCGGTCGAGTTTGAACCCTGCTACGCCCAGCTTGAGCAGTTTGGCCACGCCATCTTGCCAATACCGTTTAGCTTCAGGATGCGTGAAATCTACCAAGGGATAATTGTTCCGTTGCGGCCGTTGCCCGGGCAAGTTGTACCCGCGCGCCAGCGCATTGGTCTCCATCTGTCCTTGGAAAAACGGGCCGATCCAAAGCACCATCCGCGTGCCCTGTTCCTCGAGCCATTCGATGGATTCGGCAAAGTTCGGCAGCCGGTTCGTGTCTATCTCGAAATCGTCGTAGCCGAGCCGGCCCGGGCCCCACGGCCTGTCGATCCAGTACACGCCGCAAGGGATGCCAAACGCGCGCATCATGAGGATGTCTTCCATGAACTCGGAATTGAACGGCCCGGTCACAGGCGTGCCGTCGTAATAGTTGGTCCTGTGCGTATGCTCGTCGCGCCAGCGCCAGGGGCGGTATATCCATTTCGGCGGCAAGACTGGCGGGCCGGCATCGAGCGCGTGTGCGCAGACGATGTCGGCCGGGTCTCGTGCCGTGTAAATTCTGAACTCGAAACTCGGGCCTTCGAACTCGACCTTCACACGGCTCGGGTCCGACACGCAGAAATCGTAAAACCCGGGCCAGGTGCCCTTTACGAACATGCCGTACCCGCGCGAGGAAATGAAAAACGGCGCGTAAACGGACGTCGTCGGCTTGAGAATCATCTCGACGGTCTGCCCGCGCAAGTTCATTGCCGCAGTGATGCCCGGCGCCCAAGACGCCTGCTGCGGCCCATCCACGACGCGCTCCATCAATCCGGTGAAGTACTCATCCGGCCCGGCCTCGATGGCCACACCCCACTTGAGCACGTCACTAGCCGGTTCGGCCCTTAAACTGATATCGAAGCAGGTCAACCCCCGTGGCTCGACCCTCAACGTAACCACGCGACCGCTGGGCAGGGTCGCCTTCGCCTCGCGTGTCCTGATAACTGTGACCGGTAACTGGCTTTTCTCGGGCTGGACCTCGCATCGGAGCGGCAGCAGCTCGCGGCCTGATTTCGTCTCAACGAATAAGCCGTCAATCTTGAGCGCACGCTGTAGCTTGCCTTTACCCAGCGGGGCCAGTTCTTCAGAATGCAGTATAATCCAACCGGGCTCCTGCGCCAGTGTGACCGAACCTACAAGCTCGCCACAGGTAATCGCAGCAAGAGAACAGAAGACTGTTCTGAAAGCGAACTGCGCCAGGCGAGTTAGAGCTTTTTCACGCGACCGTTCCATACTGCCCATTGCCGTTATGTTTTTGCGCCATTATTACGGCGCGAAGCATCAGTTTGAACAGCAAAATGCGCTCGGTGCGCGGCCCCGATCTAACGGGCCGTTCCTTCCCGAACCGGACGAAAGGTCGGTTGACAATGCCCCAACCAACCGCGCCACGCAGTCAGAGGCTTGTCATTTTCCACTGCGCACATATGCTGCACTGCGTGAGACGCAACTGGATTTTTGCGCTTTTGCTCGTGGCAGTATTTGCGTTGTCGCGCGTACCCGGGCTGATGCCCCCAAACTTCAGCGCGGCATACGCCCTGGCGTTTTGCGCGGGTGTGTATCTGCCCGGCGCAATGGCTTGGTACCTGCCGCTGGGCGCTATGGTTGCTACCGATGCGTTGCTGAACGTGTTCTGGTACGACGCCGCAATATTTGACGCGCGGATGATGCTCAAGACGGCCACTTTCGCCGGGCTGATCGGGCTCGGCAGACTGTTTTCGCCGCGCCATTCGTGGCTGAAGCTGCTCGGAGGCGGATTGCTCGGCGCAGTGCTGTTCTACATCGTGACAAACTTCATCTCTTGGCTCGTGGACCCGGGTTATCCAAAAACGCTCTCAGGGCTAATCCAGGCACTAACCATCGGCCTGCCAAATTACCCGCCTGCGTGGGAATTCTTCCGCAACACAATCGCCAGCGGCGGGCTGTTCACTGGCCTGTTCGTCGGCGCAGCGAAGCTTGTCGAATCGTTCGAGGCGGCTGAAGACAAGGAACCGGCCGCAGCCGAAGACACGCCGGAGGCCGAGCACCCGGCCGAGGAACCGAATGCCTAAGCGCGCGCAGTCCCCGGTGGAGACCCAACCCACGTCCTCGGCACAAAACAAAGATCACCGCACTCGAAAGCCGCTGCAGCGCCCTGACTAAACCTGTGAAAATCGGCGTCATATCTGACACACACGGGCACATGGACCCCGCGCTCGAACGATTGTTCGCCGGAGTTAACCAAATCTTCCACGCTGGCGACGTGGGCGGGAACTCGGTATTGAGCGCACTTGCGCGCATTGCGCCCGTGATTGCGGTCCGCGGGAACATGGACAACCCTGGATGCGGCCTGAAAGAAACCGAGATAGTGGAACTGGGCCAACACAAGTTTATTATCCAGCACATCGTGAGACCGAACGCGCTTTCCGAGCACCTAAAGCAGCTCATTCAGCAACTCCAGCCCTGTGCCGTGGTGTTCGGCCACACGCACGGTGAGTTCTGCGAGCGGATCGGCGACGTGCTGTTTTTGAACCCGGGTTACGCCGGACCGCCCAAGCCCGGCTACATGCGAACCGTCGCTATACTGCACTGTAACGGGCCGAGTCTGCGCACCGAGTTCTTCAGCCTCGACCCAGGCATGCACATCCCGCCCTCGTAGCAGAGGCAGGGACACGCGCCCGCGCACGGCGCAAAAGTCGCGTGCGCGCGCCCGCCCCATTCAATCTGCAACGGTGGCAATGCTGCCGGCGAAGGCCGCGCCTTTCATACATTGAACTTGAACAGGAGCACATCCCCGTCGCGCACCTCGTAATCGCGCCCTTCGTGAGAGTAGTGCCCCGCGGCACGCGCTTGCGCTACCGACCCGGCCTCGACAAGGTCTTTCCAGTGAATTCGCTCGGCCTTGATGAACCCCCGCTCGAAATCCGAATGGATCCGCCCCGCAGCTTTCACCGCTGTCGTGCCGGCGGGCACCGTCCACGCGCGCACCTCGGTCTCGTTGAATGTAAAAAACGTGCGCACGCCGAGCAGCTCGTAAGTGCGCCGGATCAGCGCTGCGACTCCTGACTCCCTGACGCCAAGCTCGGCCAGGTATTGCGCAGCTTCCTCGGGTGACAGGTCCGCAAGATCGCTCTCGAGCTTAGCGCAAACGACAACCGTCTCGCACGCATGATGCGCCCGGGCGTAAGCGCGTACCGCGTTGACAAAACCGTTCGAATCGGCTGTGGCGAGATCGGACTCCTTCACGTTCGCAGCAAAGATGATGGGCTTGTCCGTCAGCAACGGACAATTGACCAGTAGCAGGCGCTCCTCTTTGGCGAGCGCGGCGGTATTGGCAGGCTTACCACCGCTCAGGTGTGCCTCCAGCTTGTCCAACACATGCGCTTCAGCAACGGCGTGTTTGTCGCCGCTTCTGATCTCCTTGCCTATCTTTTCGCGCCGGCGCCGGATCGCCTCCAGATCCGCAAGAATCAGCTCCGTAGTTACAATTTCGATGTCGCGAACAGGATCAATTGCGCCTGGCAAATGCACCACATCCGGGTCGTCGAAACAGCGGACCACATGCACAATTGCATCAACTTCGCGGATATGACTCAGGAACTTGTTCCCGAGACCCTCGCCGCGCGACGCGCCTTTGACCAACCCGGCTATGTCAACAAATTCAATTGCGGCGGGAACGAGCCTGCTCACCCGCGCGACCCGCGCAATTTGCTCCAGACGCGGCTCGGGCACGGTTACCACCCCCACATTCGGCTCGATCGTGCAAAACGGATAGTTCTCCGTCGGCGCCTTGTGCGCGCGGATAAGCGCGTTGAAAAGCGTGGACTTGCCCACATTGGGCAGTCCAACAATGCCGGCCTTGAGCATACAAATCGTTTAACCCGAACCCGACCAAATGACCACACTGAAATCCGGCGCCACCGGCGTGCGCGCACCTCCGGCCGCACGCATGCGCACACAAATCGGCTTGCCGCTCAAAACGCGGACCTGGCCGGCTCCGCTGACGCAGCCGCGCCAGGCCCATCGCACCTAATGCGTCTCAATACGCGGCCTTCCGGCTCCTCGCCGACTTATAAAGTTCCAACGCTCTGATGCGCTGCTCAGTGTGTAGGACCACACGGCACGGGTAACCTGTCCGCTTAAGCAAACTCGGGTCTTTCCACGGCTCATGAACCAGCTCCGGCGGCGCAGAAGCAAGCTCGGGTACCCAGCGCCGAACAAATTCGCCGCGCGGGTCGAACCGTTTCCCCTGCGCGACCGGATTGAAAATGCGGAAGTACGGCGCTGCATCCGTACCAGTACCAGCACACCACTGCCACCCGCCATTGTTTGCGGCCAAATCCCCGTCAACCAGCTTCTGCATGAAATATCGCTCACCCCACTGCCAATTGATGAGCAAGTCTTTGGTCAGGAACATAGCAACAATCATTCGAAGCCGGTTATGCAACCACCCGGTCGCGTTCAAGCACCGCATCGCGGCATCCACGACCGGATAACCTGTCATGCCCCAGCACCACGCCTGAAAATGCTCGCGGTTTTCAGACCACTTGATAGCTTCGTACTCTGGCCGGAAACTGCGCTGCGCCACGTGCGGGAAGTTGGCCAAAATCTGGTTATAAAACTCGCGCCAGATCAGTTCGGTCAGGAACACATCGCAGCTTTTCCGCTGGCCGGGCGCATCCGCTTCAGCGCGTGCGCGCATCAACTCGGCTAATACTGTCCTGATGCCGACCGTGCCCCAACGCAAATGCGGCGAAAGCCGGGACGTGCCTTCTACGGCAGGATAATCCCGCACCGCAGCGTATTCATAGACGCGGTCACGCATGAATTTGCGCAGCAGAGCCAAGCCGCCCTGCTCGCCCACGCCGAAGACACTTATAAGCTCGGAGTTTTTGGGGGATAAAAATTCCGCCGGTAACTCGTGAGACCTGACCTCGACCGATCGCGCACGCGCGCAACGCCGAGTAAACCCAGGACGCGGGCTGGGCATACCCCGCGCTTTCCACGCCTTTGCGTACGGGGTGAAAACGGTGAATGGCTTGCCCGCCTGTGTGAGAATCTCCTGCTCTTCCCACACTACACTATCCTTGAACGACTCGAAGCCGAACCCCGCACCGTTAAGCGCAGCAAACACGCGGCCCTCGACGCGCTTCTCCTCCGGCTCGTAACATTTGTTGCAAAAAACCGCCTCGGCACTTAGCGCTTTGCACAGCTCAACCAGTTCGGTCTCGGGCGCGCCACGACGAATAATCAACTCGTATCCGCGCGCGCGCAGACTCTCTTTCAACGCCGCTACAGCGCTGGACATGAATGCCAAAGCCGCGTTGCTGCAGCCCGCGCTCCTGAACGCGGCCTCATCAAAAATGTACACGGGTACAACCTCCTCAGCCCGCGCGCTGGCCGCGCTCAGCGCCGTGTTGTCGCTTAACCGCAAATCGCGCCGGAACCAATGAATCACGCGTTTCACAAGCCCTATGCCCCCCTTGCGTTTAGTCGTCAACTCAACTTCTTGCCTGGACAAAAGGCATAATCGGCGGCCAAACCCTGTACAAGACAGTGCGGCAGGGCCGCACTAAACCTGTCTGCGCACGATTGTATCGCGGCCGGTCCAAGCCGGGTCGAGATTCGGATAATCCAGGTTGTAATGGAGGCCACGGCTCTCGGTGCGTTGCAGCGCGCAAGTTATGACCAGCTCGGCCACTGTCGCAATGTTCCGCAACTCTAGCAGGTCAGGCGTGACGAGAAAGTCCCAATAGTACTCCTGAATTTCGGCCTGCAGGTTCGCAATTCGCTGTTGCGCGCGCAGCAACCGCTTGTTTGTGCGCACTATGCCCACATAATCGCGCATACAGCGGCGTACCTCGTCCCAGTTATGCGACACCACCACCATTTCGTCCGGGTTCTGCGCATCGCCCGACTCCCATGCCGGGACATGGAAATCAATCGGAGGCAACATGTTCGCACGTGCGTGCGCAGCAGCACGGTGCGCGCACACAACAGCCTCGATCAACGAATTACTTGCCAACCGGTTCGCACCATGCAGGCCTGTGCACGCCACCTCGCCAATCGCGTACAGCCCGGCGATCTCGGTGGTGCCATCAACCGTGGTCACCACCCCGCCGCATTGGTAATGTGCCGCAGGCACAACCGGGATCGGTTCTTTCGTGATGTCTATGCCGAACTGCAAACACGTCGAGTAAATCAGCGGGAACCGTTCGATTATGAACCTTGCGGGCTTGTGCGTGATGTCGAGCAACACATAGTCGGCACCGCTGTGTTTCATCTCCGCGTCAATTGCACGGGCCACTATATCTCGTGGCGCAAGCTCGCCGCGCGGGTCGTACTTGCGCATGAACTCGACGCCTTCGATCGTCTTTAGCACCGCACCCTCGCCACGTAGCGCCTCGCTGATCAGGAACGATTTCGCTTTCGGGTGATACAAGCACGTCGGGTGGAATTGAATAAATTCCATGTTTGCAATAGGCGCGCCAGCACGGTACGCCATCGCAACTCCGTCACCTGTGGCCACATCCGGATTGCTCGTGTACAGATACACCTTGCCACAACCGCCGGTTGCAAGCACCACGGCGCGGGCAAGGAAAGTCTCGACCTGGTTCCGCTTCACATCCAGCACATATGCGCCGATGCAGCGGTTCGGCCCCGGCCGGCCAAGCTTACGGCTGGTGATCAGGTCAATAGCGAAATGATACTCGAAAATCTGGATGTTCGGATGCGCCGACACCGCCGCTGCCAGCGCACGCTGGACCTCGCGCCCGGTCATATCGTCCGAGTGCAAAATGCGCCGACGCGAATGCCCGGCTTCCAGGCCGAGGTCGAACTCGCACTCGCCAGGCGGCACCGGCGGCTCGCGCCTGTCAAATCTCACCCCCAACGCGACTAGATCGGCCACACGCGCCGGCCCTTCCTGGAGGATCGTCCGCACCACATCCTCCTTGCACAAGCCCGCCCCGGCCTCGAGCGTATCGCGCACGTGCAGCTCGACCGAATCGTCCTTGCCCATCACTGCGGCTATTCCGCCCTGCGCGTGATTCGTATTCGAGTCGTCCCTGCCTTTCTTGGTAATTATGGCGACCCGGCCATGCGGCGCCGCGCGGAGCGCAAAATACAAGCCCGCTACTCCACTGCCTATGACAAGATAATCGAATTGTCTCATGCACGGCTGCAAAACCGTCTCACCAGCCGTGACCAAAACTCGCCAATTCCGCCCGTTTCGTCAATTCAACTGCACACACCACTTAGCGCCCAATTCATGTCGGCCTCTCAAGGCACCAATGCCAAACAGGCTTCTACCTTGCCCGGCAACAGTGACTGACATCTAGTTTAGTAGCGCCCAGCTTCAACTTGATGAACTGCCAGTATCGGCGCGCAAAACCGTTCCTATGGTTTCAAACCTGCAAAGCAAGCCGTTGGAACTGCTTGCTGCCGCCGGTGCCTGTGCCCACCCCGGCTAAAGCCGGATGCCAACATTGCAGCGTGAAACACTACCAGGTCGGGCGAGGATCAATAGTTTGGTAGGCCCAAATCCCTGAAGCGCGGCGGTCAGCAAATGAACAGCTCGCGCATTAGCGCCGACAAAACGGACTTTCGCGAGCGCGCCGCCGCGCCGCCGGAACTTGAAGACACGAAATCACCGCCACACACAATGCGGGCGGCGCTGACGCAGCGCCGCCCGCTATTCCGCACGAGGACGTCAGGCTCCCTCGGCTAATCGGGAACCAAGGGGGCCGGAACCATCAAACCTTAGCCTCGGGCGGCAGGCCGAGCTTTTCCTTGGGCAGTCTCTTGAACGTCATGAACCAATCAACCGCGTAGGTATCAGGATCGGGCTTCGTAATGCGTTCCCTTGCACTCCCGCACGAACCCGGCGGCGGCACGATCACGTCCTCGCCCGGCTGCCAATCTGCCGGTGTGGCAACGCCGAACTTGTCGCTAGTCTGCAACGCGACTAACAGACGTTTCAGTTCTTGGCAGTTCCGCCCGTTCGTCAGTGGGTAGTACAAGATAGCGCGGATCGTCGCCTTCGGATCAATGATGAACACGGCCCGCACCGCCTGCGTGTCGCTCACCCCTGGCTGAACCATGCCGTAGGCTCGCGCTACCTCCATTTTCACATCCGCAATGACAGGGAAGTCGATTTCCACGTTCGCGATGCCCTTGTATTTGATCTTATCCTTGATAGTCAACAGCCACGCGATGTGCGAGTACGGGCTGTCTATCGAAAGCCCGAGTAGCTCGCAGTTCAGTGCTTTGAACTCGGGCTGCATCTTGGCCAGCATTATGAATTCTGTCGTGCACACTGGCGTAAAATCCGCCGGGTGACTGAACAGAATAACCCATTTTCCCTGATAATCTTTCGGGAACTCAATGGGCCCTTGAGTTGTCTGCGCCCTGAACGCCGGCGCAGGCTCGCCAATCAATGGAATGCGTCCCATTGCCATAGGCTCGTTTACAATTTGTGTCGTGCTCATAGCGTCTGAGTTCTAATTGTGCTTCGGCTCGAATTCGTGGTTCTAAGGTCCTTTCTGGGCGTTTAGAGCCACATACTACAGTGAGGTTACAAATTTTTATACTGGCGCTCTGATGCGTCATAAACCACCTAGAAATTTGCAGTACGCCCGGGAAAACGGCTTGCTAACCTCGGAACGGGATTCGGTGCGCAAGCCGGATCGCCTCGCCCAACTGGTACAGCAAACTCTTGAACTGCTAACTTTTAGGCAGGGACTCCTGCACCTCACCAAGCCCGGCACCCGAACGCGAACAGTTGGGTAAGGCCCGCAACAGGGCTACACAACCCGAGCAAATTAGAAAGAAGCAGTTCGCTTTTACTCTGCTGAGCGATAATTCCGACGAAAAATGGGCACCCTCAGCTCCGAAGGCGAAGTCTGACAAGCCCTACCTTGTTCTCTCAAACCTTCAAGGCTGTCGGGCAGTCCGCCTTGCCACATGTATCGCCCCCGCCGAGCTTAGGTTCAACGATGATCAACCAACTGCATTGGGGCGTACCCGCCGCTAGGCAACTCATTTGCTGCTGCGCTCCGAACGTACAAAAACCCGTCCTTAGCGCATATGCCGGGCCGAATGCCGCGGAATTTTGAGCCGGGCATTGAAAAAAGCGCATTCCATACGGCGAACCTGGACGTCGCACGTCCTAGTTTACGCCTCGGGCTCGACTGCAGAACCGACGCAGTTGCTGGCCACGACGCGCTAGCTCTTGAAATCCGGCGCTTTGGTGTTTAGAGTCATTTCGATGTTTGGCGAAATGGCGAATCAGTTTGACCAATTCGTTGGTATAACAAAGGCACTGTCAGACCCGACGCGGGTCCGGATGCTCCTAGCATTGCGCCGGCGCGAGTTGTGCGTGTGCCAGATCACCGCGTTGTTCGGCCTCGCAACATCCACAGTCTCCAAACATTTGTCCGTGCTCCAGCAGGCTGGCTTGGTGCAGTCCAGAAAGACCGAACGGTGGGTCTATTACAGGTTGTCCGACAAATCCGCACCTGTGACCGTGCGCGAGGCGCTGGACTGGGTCAGCAAATCGCTGGCACGAACAGATGTGGCAGCCGCGGATCAGAAGCGGCTCGGACAGATTCTCAAAATGGAACCGTCGGAGATTTGCCGGCGCGTATGCCGATGAATTCGATTCCGTTCGTTCTCCAGCCTCCAGGCTGTTGGGAGAGGCACGCTAGAAGCTTGGACACCGAACAGAAACATATATGAACGACAACAAGCACGAAACAGTTCGCGACAAAGTCCGCGAAGGTTACGCGCGCATTGCGACGGGCGACGCGTCCTGCTGCTGCGCAGCTTCCACCTGTTGTGGCACTGCTTCGCCAGCCGAGTTTGCACAGCGCATTGGTTATTCGCCGGAAGAACTGGCTGCACTGCCGGAGGGCGCGAACATGGGGCTGTCCTGCGGCAACCCCACGGCACTGGCTGCGCTCAAGCCGGGTGAAGTCGTGCTCGACCTGGGCTGCGGCGCCGGGTTCGACGTGTTCATTGCCGGGCGCAGGGTCGGCCCGACCGGCCGCGTTATCGGCGTGGATATGACCCCGGAAATGATTTCCAGGGCGCGCCGCAACGCGCAGGTGTACCGCGAGCAGACCGGCCTTGACAACGTCGAGTTCCGGCTCGGCGAAATCGAACATCTGCCCGTGGCCGATGCAAGCGTGGACGTGGTCATTTCCAACTGCGTAATCAACCTGTCGCCGGACAAACCGCAGGTCTGGCGCGAGATAGCGCGTGTGCTCAAGCCGGGCGGGCGCGTGGCGATCACAGACCTTGCGTTGCTCAGGCCGTTGCCGCCGGCAATTGCCGAGAGCGTGCAGGCATTAGTCGGATGCATTGCCGGCGCGGTGCCGGTGAGCGAGACCGAGCGCATGGCGCGCGAGGCGGGCCTGGTGGACATCGTGCTCACGCCCCGGTCGGACTACGTTGACAGCATGGCCGAATGGCAGGACCAGCTTTACCGCGAGATCATCGCCCACCTGCCGCCGGGCACAAAGCCGGGGGATTACATAACCAGCCTGGAAATAACTGCGCGCAAGCCGGCTGCATTTTGGAACCGGACACCTACTTCACCCTGATTCACGGACGGTAAAAGACCCTCGACAACCCAGAAGCTTCACTCTTTGCCGGGAAAAACCAGTACTTGCAAGACACTTGCCCAATGGCCTAAGCAAGCCTATTGTGAAATCCGGGATGCAAACGCCACTTGATCGTTTGCAGTCGTTGCTGCGCGAGCTGTTCCAGCTCGATTGCAAGGACTTCGAGTTCGGCATCTACCGCGTTCTCGAGTTCAAGCGCCGCGAGATCGAGGAATTCCTCCCAAGTCGCATTGTGCAGCACGTGCGCGCAGCCGGCAGCCCCTACGCCAAGGCCGAGGCCCTCGAGCCGAAGTCCG
>JANWZY010000159.1 GCA_025061935.1 Verrucomicrobiia bacterium | reverse complement strand
AAGGCAGGTCAAAAGCTCGGCTCGCCCGGTGTAACGACGATTCCGATTCCAGGCGAGCGGCTGCGTGTGCAGGTCAAGTTGCCCGAGAAAGTCCTCGATTACAGATCGGAAGAGATAGAGCAGGCAGCGATTGTTACGAATACGCTTCCGCAAGACACGAGTTTCGGCCAGCGGTTATACGAGGCGCCAGACGGGTTCAAGCTGTTGTTGAACGTTGTGCTAATGGGGTTGGACCGCACCAGCCTGCACAAGCCGGAATTTTGTTTGGTTGGCGCGGGCTGGCGAATCGACGCTTCGGAACGGCTCTCGATCCCCGTTGATCGGCCGCATCCATACCTGCTGCCCGTCACGCGCAAACTGGTGACGCGCGAGGACACGTTCGCAGGGCAAAAGTTCACGCGCCGTGGCATTTTCGTCTATTGGTACGTTGCAGACGGCGCTATCAGCGGCGATGCGACCGGACTCGAACGGATGTTTTGGATGGCCAAGGAGCTGTTAACCACGGGTGTATTGCAGAGGTGGGCCTACGTGACCTGTTTTGCTGTTTGCGCGCCGGGCGAGGAGGAGCTGACGTACAATCGTATGCGCGAATTTATCGCCGCGGCGGTGCCGGAGTTCCAGCTTGCGGCGGGCAAACCTGTTGGCCGTGCCCCTGGCGGCGCGTCGCGTGCGCAGTAAGGTTCATGACCATGAGTTCCCTGCAGACGTGGAGTTTTGCGTCCGGCGGAAGCCTGCCGAAGCCGGGGCGTTGTGGTGTCGGGCGATTCTCGTGATTGTAGGCGTATGACAAGTCGCGCGCGCCAGATTCGTGTGCAGTTGCATCAATTGCTGGATGCGTGCTTGTTTGCGCTTGCGTTCAGCCTGGCCTACTTGCTCCGCGCGGACGAGCTGGTCATGGAACTTTTCGGGTTGCCACCGCCATCGCCATTCAGCCATTACGTTTGGCTGTATCTTATTTTGATTCCCGCCGCGCCGCTGCTGCTAGAAGCGAACGGGTTCTATGACCGGCCGCTGCTCGGGCCGCGGAAAGGGGTGGTGTGGCCGCTTTTCAAAGGATGCGCGCTTACAACCGTGGTGCTGATTTTGGCGGTATTTTTCCTTAGGCTTACTTTAGCGCGCTCGGTCATCGTTTGGTTTGGGGTAATCAGTTTTGGGCTCGTCTTGTTAAAAGAGGAGGCGTTGCGCCTGCTTTATCAGGCCAAATTCACCCGTGCGCAACTGAAGCGGCCGTTTTTGTTAGTGGGCACAACTGGGGGGCTTGAGCGGTTCCGCGAACGGTTCAAGGTCAAGCCCGAGGACGAGATCGAGATTGTTGCAGAAGTCAATTTGGACCAGAGGTCACTCAGCAGTTTTATCGAACTGATGCATGAACATGCGGCGAACGGAGTGATCATAGCGATTTCAAATGGCGACATGCGTTTGGCTGAGGCGGTGGTGCGCGCGTGTGAGACCGAGGGAGTCGAGGCGTGGCTAATGTTGGACTTTTTAAGTCCGCAAATATCACGGCCGAGTTTCGACAGTTTTTACGGGCACCCGGTGATGGTTTTCAGGTCCACGCCTGAGCCGTCATGGCAAAGTGTTGCCAAGCAGGTGATAGATTTTGTGGGCGCGGCTGTGTTGCTGGTCCTGCTGTTGCCCGTGTTTGCTGTTATTGCGTTGTTAATCAAACTTACTTCCCCTGGGCCGGTGCTTTTCAAGCAGTTGCGTTGCGGACTGAATGGCAAGCCGTTCACAATGTACAAGTTCCGCACAATGGTCACTGATGCGGAACAGCGGAAGCAGGAGCTGGCTGTGTTTAACGAGATGTCCGGCCCGGTGTTCAAGATGACAAACGATCCGCGGGTCACGCCGATCGGCCGGTTCCTGCGCAAATACAGCTTGGATGAACTGCCGCAACTGTACAACGTGCTCCGGGGCGAAATGAGCTTGGTTGGCCCGCGGCCGTTACCAGTGGCAGAGGTAAAGTGCTTTGATGAATTGTCGCATCGCAGGCGCCTCAGCGTGAAGCCGGGGCTTACCTGCCTGTGGCAAATCAAGGGCAGAAACAAGATCGTTGATTTTAAAGAATGGGTGCGGCTCGACCTCGAGTACATTGACAACTGGTCACTTTGGCTCGATCTGAAGATACTGCTCGGGACAATTCCTGCCGTGTTACGAGCTGAGGGGGCAAAGTGATACGCTGCGGTGCTTAGATCCTGGTTAGACCCGGCCTGACGCATGAATAGCAGGTCTCACACACCGAAGGCGGCGCACAAGCGCAGGCACGGCGCATCTGCCCAACCCGTGTCGGTTGTGACCGGTGCGGCAGGTTTTTTAGGCTCGCACCTAGTTGACCTGCTGATTGCGCGTGGACACAAGGTGATCGGTATCGATAACCTTGTCACTGGCACGACCGACAACATCGCGCATCTGTACGGGAACCCGAATTTCACTTTCATTAAGCAGGACGTGACCGAGTACATTTATCTTGCGGGGCCGGTTGATTACGTGTGGCATTTTGCTTCGCCTGCGAGTCCGGTTGACTACCTCGAGTTGCCGATCCAAACGCTCAAGGTCGGCGCGCTCGGGACGCACAAGGCGCTGGGCCTGGCCAAGCACAAGGGCGCGCGGTTCCTGCTCGCATCAACCTCGGAGGTGTACGGCGACCCGCTGGTGCACCCCCAGAGCGAGGATTACTGGGGGAATGTGAACCCGATCGGCCCACGCGGGTGCTACGACGAGGCGAAGCGGTTCGCCGAGGCGCTCGCCATGGCATACCACCGTGAGCATGGAATTCCGACACGGATCGCGCGGATATTTAACACATACGGCCCGCGCATGCGCATGGACGACGGGCGCGTTGTGCCGGCATTTATCAGCCAGGCGCTGGCGAACAAGCCCATCACAGTGTTTGGTGACGGCACCCAGACGCGGAGTTTCTGTTACTACACTGACATGATCGAGGGGATTTATCGGCTCATGATGAGCGACATTGTCGAACCGGTGAACTTGGGCAATCCAGCCGAAATTACAATTTTAGAGTTCGCGAGAGAGGTGATTCGATTGACTGGCTCGCGGAGCCGGATCGTTTTCAAGCCGTTGCCAAAGGATGATCCACGCCGTAGGCAACCGGATATTACACGTGCGCGCAAGTATCTGGGTTGGGCGCCCAGGGTCGGGTTGACCGAGGGCCTGCGCGCGACTATCGAATACTTTAAAAGCCGGCGCTGAGTGCTTTGGGTCTTCAGGATGCGCAATGTTGCAGGGCGGTCGGGTCTTTCTGCGCAGGTTTTACCCTTGCAGGGATTAATCGGCTTATCGAAATTATTTGCGCTGCGCGGGTGGTGCCGCATGGAACGCCTTGCGTTAAAGTAGGCGAGGAGGCCGTGCAAAAAATTTTGCGCTTTTGTGTTGACCGTAGTGCCTGTTCTCGCAGATAAAGTAGGCTGTCAGTAGTACTGAGCAGTTTGGTGGTGTACTCAGATGGCCAGACGTATAAGCCGTAACGGTAACGGGCGGCGCACAAACAGCGCTACCAAGTACGACGCGCATCATCAGGTACTGGAGCAGACGTACGGTGCGCTTGCTGAGCTGCGTCGCCAGTTGTCTGATTCGCAGTCTGCAATTGCGGAACGCGAGCAGTTGCTTTCGAACTTCGCTTATTGCGCAGATCCGCAGCGCGCATGGCTGCTGCTTGAGGATTACTTCGAGAAGCTCTCGCTTTCGCGGCGCGATTTTCCGGACACCGATTGGTGGCAGCAAATGGTGGCTGTGCAAGGCAAGGCGCGGCTCGAGCAACTGGCATTTTTGTTTTTGCGCGCCAGGCGGCCCGTGCCCAACGAGCTGGCCGAGTACGCCAATGAGGAACGGTTCGTGCAGGCGCTCAAGTCGGAGCGGCAAGACCAGACAGTTCAACTGCTCGAGCAGTGGCTTTTGCCGCCAACGCCCACGCATCTGGACGCGCCGCGCGCTGCGCTGCGAGTCGTGTGTAGTCCTGAGCCGGACAAGGCTGTGCCTGGCCTGTTCAAATTGGCTGTGACGGTCCTGATCGAGCGCCCGCGTGCCGGCGAGAAACAAAAGAGCGTCCAAGAACTGGCCGAGTTGACCCGGCGCGCGACGCACGAGGAAGAGCTTTTTGCGCCGGCTGACTGGGAGTTCATCCGGTGGCTGACCGAGACGTACACGCCTAAACGCGGCGGCGAGACCACACTATTGCTTGAAGACCTGGAGCTATTGCAATGGCTTGCGCGGTGGGGCGACGCTGGAAGGCTCGAGTTCGCCGATGGCAGGGGATTTGTCCGGTTCGATGGTCAGGTGGCAGAGCTTCTCCCGAGTATTGAAAGGCGCGACGGCGAGCTGATGTTGACGCATCAGGTCGCGCTGGTGAGTGGGGATCGGTACCAGATTAAAGACGCGCAATTCTTCGGGCAACGGCCACCGCTGGTGCTGGTCAAGAACACGTTTTACCTGCTGCGCAATGCACCTCCGCCAGCACTGATTGAGAACTGGGCCAGTGCGCCGGCGGTGCCGGTACGCAAGCTCAGTCACAAGTTGCTGGTGCACTTGCGCCGGGCTTATCCAGCTTGTGGGGTGGACTGGGACCAGTTGTGCATCGTACATCGGGCAAAGCCGCAGTTTGTTTTCGAGTTGCTCGATGAAACGATTCAGCTTCGGTTGGTTGCGCGTAGCGAGCGGGACAAAAGCTTGTGGATCTGGACCGGCCACGAATGGCAGCCCGACCCGCAGAACGCGCGGCGGCCTAATGACAGGCCCGAGATTCTTGACGATCCGCGGCTTGAGCCAGCCACTGCATGGTTACGGAAGCTGGACTGGTTCACGCCCGAGCCCGGATTATGGGTGGGTGACGCGACCGAGGGATTCCTCACTGCGCTAGCAATGGCTTGGCCTTCACGTCCCCCTGAAGCGGATTATCTGGGGAACCCTGCGTTCCATCGCCTGTTTTTGAATCCCCGTCGGCTTAAGCCGCGGCTGCTGGTCAAAGGCAGCGGTATAGATTGGTTCTCTGTTTGCGCCGAATGGGAAGAAGAGGGACTAAAACTGACCAAGGCAGACCTTGAGAGGCTTGCCACTGCAACAGGCCGGTATGTCAAACTCCCGAACGCCGGCTGGGTCGAGCTGGATACCGCGGCGGTTCAGGCGGCGCACGAGACGATGGCTGATCTGGGCGTGGACGGGCTTATTCCCGTGCCACAAAAGATCGGGCTTGAGCGCGCGGCGCACCTGGACGATGAAGGTATGGCGCGGTTCGCGCAAACGCCCGAGGCACGCGCGCTGCGCGAGCGCCTGAAAAACTTCCGCGCTATTCCGTCGGCGAAATTGCCGGCAACAGTTAAGGCGAAGTTGCGGCCGTACCAGAAGGACGGGTTCGATTTCCTCTGCCATTTGACCGAGCGGAAGTTAGGGGGGATTCTGGCCGATGACATGGGCTTGGGCAAGACCGTCCAGACACTGGCCTGGCTTGCATGGCTCAAGGAGCGGCACAAGAAGGACCCCAAGCCTTCGCTCGTCATCTGTCCTGCGTCGGTGTTACAAAACTGGCGGCGCGAGGCCGAGCGGTTCGTGCCAGACCTGAAGGTGCTGGTGCTGCAGAGCGGCGCGGCCAGGCACAACCTGCGGAATCAGATTCCGGAGCACGATTTGATTGTTACAAACTACGCGCTGTTGCGGCGCGACCTGGAGGAGTTGCAACGGTTCGAGTTCCGCGCCGTGATTTTGGACGAGGCACAGTTCATCAAGAACCCTGAGGCGCAGGTTACGCAGGCGGTCAAAGAGCTTAAGTGCGAGCATCGGCTAGCGCTGACCGGCACGCCACTTGAGAACCGACTGCTCGATCTGTGGAGCATTGTTGATTTCATTCAGCCGGGGTATTTGGGCGATCAGGAGTATTTCCTCCGCACTTACGACCCGCGCGGCGAGGCTGATGAGGGCAGTGTGCGGATCGCGCGGCGTAAACTTGCGGCCAAGGTCAGGCCGTTGATTTTGCGCCGGCTCAAACGCCAGGTTGCGCAAGACCTACCGGACCGCATCGAGCAGCGGCGCGACTGCGAGCTGCACGAGGAGCAACGGAAACTTTACCTCGCCGAACTGCGGCGGTCGCGCGAGGAGGTCATGAAAGCCGTGCAGGAGAAGGGGGTGAATCGGAGCAAGCTCCAGGTGTTGGCAGCGCTGACGCGGTTGCGCCAGATTTGTTGCCATCCTCGGCTTGTTGGGAACGATTCGCCCAGCGGCAAGACCGACACGCTGTTCGAGCTTCTGGATACGTTACTCGCCGAGGGTCAAAAGGTGCTTGTGTTCAGCCAGTTTGTGCAAATGCTAGAGCTGTTGCAGCTCGAGTGCGCGCAGCGGCAGATCAAGACGCACATATTGACCGGGCAGACGAAGCACCGGCAGGAGGTGGTTAATGCGTTCCAAAACGATCCCGACCCATGCGTATTTTTGCTGAGTTTACGTGCAGCGGGCACGGGGCTAAATCTCACAGCGGCCAGCTACGTCGTGTTGTATGACCCGTGGTGGAACCCTGCGGTCGAGGCACAGGCAATAGACCGGACGCACCGGATCGGCCAGACGCACACGGTCAATGCGTACCGCTTGATCGCGCCGAACACCGTCGAAGAGAAAATTTGGGAGCTGCAGCAGAGCAAGGCGCAGACGATCGCTGATGTGCTGGGTGAGGAAGGGTTCGCGCGCAGCCTCACCGCCAGCGACATCGAGTACCTTTTTGCTGAAGACTAAGCCGTGCCTGGGCGGGGCAGGCACTCGTGTGCTTACACTTGCTGCATTTTTGACCATTGGTGGGGTGGGTGGCGCGCCGGCTCCGGCAGCGCGGCAGATAGTAAAGCCCGGGCGCTGCTGCGGCAGACCGGAGGTTCGGCCTGGGGTGCACCATCGCAACGGTGCAACTGGGCACTGGATGCGTGTGCGTTCCAGCGCCAGCATGGGAGTTGGGGTTGTGGCTAATCCGATTTTGGCCGCAGGGTATTTTCGGGGCATCCGTGCCTGTTTTTTGACACGGGAGGCGCTGGAGCGCGGTGTTCATATTGGGGCGAGCGGGTTATTGGATTCGCCTTCA
>JANWZY010000158.1:5498-7158 GCA_025061935.1 Verrucomicrobiia bacterium | reverse complement strand
GCTGACCAGATCGGCGGCATTGGCTCGCCCACACGCAAAATCTGCAAACCCCACGCGTAATCTGCCACATACACATAGTTGCCCAATACGGCTACGCCACAGGCCCAGCCAGGCGTGTCGTAGGACCCGACCAGCACCGGATTCGACGGACTACTAATGTCAATCACTTGCGCGTAGCACCATCAACTGCCACGTACGCGTAGTTTTCCCAGAAACAACCACGGCGTTAATCATCGGAAACGGCTCGCACAGCGGTTCGCCACTCCAGTTCACGTGCTACGTAGCGACGCTTGTAGAGCGCTGCTGCAAGGACTGCTGATTCGGAACGCGTGGCACGCGCAACACACCTGTGCCGCCAGGTTGCCCGCCCGGCGGCGGAACAAATGCATTGGTGCCCCGCAACGTGTCTGCTGTGCCATGACATGTCATGAGTTGGCTGCTCGCCGGGTCGCCGGTATCTGTTTAGCGTGTACGGACTGGTTGGGGAACGCGCTGGCAGCGTGGCACATCCGGCGGTTTGACGGATGTTCCATAGACTTTTGGCTGCTTCCGGCGAGCCGCCGAAAACAATGCGCCAATGGCGTGTGCTCCCGCCCCTAAACAAATACCGTTGCTGACCGAGACGGGCCGGTAGCGTGTGTCACCAGGGGGTGAGCTGGTTTTTTGTGTCAAAAACTTCGGGGATGGAAGGCTAAGTTGAAATGCACGCGAGCGTGCGGGTCTTTCGCCGGGCGCTAAAACTCTGCGTTGCCAGGCGTGCGCGCAAACGGGATAACGTCGCGAATGTTTTGAACGCCAGTCAAGAACATCAGGAGCCGTTCGAACCCGACGCCGAACCCGGCATGCGGCACGGTGCCGTACCTGCGCAGGTCCACGTACCACCAGTAATCCTTCGGGTCGAGGTTGTGGAAGCGCATGTTGTCGAGCAATTGGTCGAGTCGTTCCTCACGTTGCGCGCCGCCGATGACCTCGCCTATGCCGGGCACGAGCACGTCCATAGCGGTGACGGTTTGGCCGTCGTCGTTGAGTCGCATGTAGAACGGCTTGATTGCACGCGGGTAGTTGTAAACCGTGACCGGGCATTTGAAATGTTCCTCGGTCAGGTACCGTTCGTGCTCGGATTGGAGGTTCACTCCGTATTCGACCGGGAACTCGAACGGCTTGCCCGAACGTTTGAGTATTTCGATCGCCTCGGCGTATGTGATGCGCACAAATGGCCGCTCGATGACAAATGCGAGCCGGTCGTACACTTCTTTGTCCACGAACCGCGCGAACAGCGCCAGATCGTCTGCGCACCGCTCGAGTGTGTATTTGGCCATTGCCTTGATGAACTCTTCGGCCAAGTCCATGTCGCCCTGCAGATCGCAGAAAGCCATTTCAGGCTCGATCATCCAGAACTCGGCGGCGTGCCGCGCTGTGTTCGAGTTTTCAGCGCGGAAGGTGGGGCCGAACGTGTAAATGTTCGACAGTGCGCAGGCGAACGCTTCGCCTTCGAGCTGGCCGCTGACGGTCAGGTATGTGGGCCTGCCGAAGAAGTCCGCCTCGGGTTTCTCGTCTATGTTGCCTTTGAGGGTGGTGACCCTGAACAGTTCGCCCGCGCCCTCGCAATCGCTGGCGGTGATGATCGGGGTGTGCACGTAGATGAAATCGCGGGTCTGGA
>JANWZY010000158.1:0-5488 GCA_025061935.1 Verrucomicrobiia bacterium | reverse complement strand
AAACTCGTGCACGGCGAATGCGAGCCGACTGCGCGTGCGGAAGACTGCGCCGAACAGATTCGAGCGCGGGCGCAGGTGCGCAATTGTGCGGAGGAACTCGAGCGAATGGCCCTTCTTTTGGAGCGGATAGGTCGCGTCTGCCGGGCCGACCAGCTCGATCCGCGTCGCTTTGATCTCCCACTTCTGTTCTCTGCCAGGCGATGGGACAAGGCTGCCTTCGACGATCGCCGATGCGCCGGTGGTGAATTTGTTGATGTGCTCGTATCCTGCGGTGGACGGATCAGCCACGATTTGGATGTTCGCAAGGCACGAGCCGTCATTCAGCTCAATGAATGAGAACCCTTTCGAGTCGCGACGGGTGCGGACCCAACCTTTAACCACGATATGCTCGCGCGGTTCGGTCGCGGCCAAAGCATATTTAACAAGCGTACGCGTGGAACGCATGGCGTCGGCCTATTTTGAACCGGCCGTGTGCGCCTCACAAGCGCCAATCATGCGGCGTGTGCGCGTATGTTCAGCGCCGGGCATTGCGCCAAGGCGTAGCGGCGCCACGGTTCGAGCACACTACCGGCGCCGCGTTCAGCTCGTCATGGTGAGGCTGAGCAAGAACTCGACGTTCGTCTTGGTTTTCTTGAGCTTGTTGAGCAAGAGTTCCATCGCCTCGACCGGGGGCACACCTGTGAGCGCGCGGCGTAGCAATACGATCCGGGCGTATTCGTCCGGGTGATAAAGCAGCTCTTCTTTGCGTGTGCCGGACCGCTCGATGTTGATCGAAGGGAATATGCGCCTGTCCACCAGCGCGCGGTCCAGGTGCACTTCCATGTTGCCGGTGCCCTTGAACTCCTCGAAGATGACCTCGTCCATTCTGCTGCCGGTGTCGATAAGCGCGGTGGCGATGATGGTTAGCGAGCCGCCTTCTTCGATGTTCCGCGCCGCGCCGAAGAAACGTTTGGGTTTGTGCAGTGCGTTCGCGTCCACGCCGCCAGACAGGATTTTGCCCGAGTGCGGCTGGATCGTGTTATACGCGCGCGCCAGGCGCGTGATCGAGTCGAGCAGGATCACCACGTCCCGTTTCCGCTCGACCATGCGCTTGGCTTTTTCGATGACCATTTCTGCGACCTGCACGTGTCGCTCGGCCGGTTCGTCGAAGGTCGAGCTGATGACCTCTGCGCCGCGGCAGGTCCGCTCCATGTCGGTGACTTCCTCCGGACGCTCATCAATGAGCAAGATGAACACGTAGGTCTCCGGATTGTTTTTTAAGATCGCGTTGGCGATCTTTTGCATCAGGATGGTTTTGCCCGTGCGCGGCGGCGCAACGATAAGCCCGCGCGTGCCTTTGCCGATGGGGCAGACCAGGTCAAGTACGCGCGTGCTCAGCTCGTCACTGGTCGTTTCCAGAATGAACCGCTTGTTCGGGAACAGCGGCGTGAGGTTGTCGAACGGCGTCCGGTGCTTCGCGACCTCCGGGTCTTCGTGGTCCACGGCCTCGACTTTCAGCAGCGCGAAGAAGCGCTCTTTGTCTTTCGGCGGGCGAATCTGGCCTGCGACGATGCTCCCGGTCTGGAGATTGAACCGCCTGATCTGAGAAGGCGAGACGTAAATGTCCTCCGGACAGGGCAAGTAGTTCGAGTTCTGCGAGCGGAGGAACCCGAACCCTTCTTTGAGCACTTCTAGCACGCCTTCGGCGAACATGACGCCGGCGCGTTCGGCATGCTTTTGCAATATCTGGAAAATAAGCTCGTGCTTGCGGAGCGAGGCGTAATCTTCAATGCCAAGCTCGCGCGCCATTTGGAACAGCTCGGGCATGGACATCGCCTGCAGCTTGCCGATGTTGACCGGCAGCACGACCTGTTCGCCTGTTGGGGGCGGCTCGGGCGGGTACTCCGCCTCGACTTCGACCTGTGCGGCCGGCGCTTCGGCTGCAGCCGTGTCGGATTGCGCTGCCGACGCGGTCGGCTCGGCTGCGACCGGCTCGGCCTCAGGCTGCTCGGCAGGCGCAGGCTCGGCTACTGCAGTTGCGACAGACTCGGCGGCATCGGTGTCGGCCTGCTGCTCGGCAGCTTCGGCATCGGTCTTTTTCGTCTTCTTCGTTCTTGTGGTTTTCTTACTTGTTCTTGGCATACGCAATCAAAATTTGCGCTGACGCTTGGACACGATTACTCGCGGCTGACAAAGTTTATCGGGCCGCGTGCTGATTCGTGATTTCACGGCTACCGCGTCCGTCGGAAATCTCCGGCGTCGGCTGGCGCGCCGTGCACACGTTTAAGCTGGATTTTGTTCCCAGCCTCCCGAGTGCGTTTGGCCGTTAATACGGCAAGGGAAATCTTGCAGTCAGCTCGAGCACACGTTGCCGCACTTTGGCCGCCGTGTCAAGTGAGTTTATGTTTTGGAGCACCTCGGTGATCATGTCTGCGATCATGATCATTTCGGCCTCCTTCATTCCGCGCGTGGTGACTGCGGGTGTGCCGAGCCGTATCCCACTGGCCTGGAACGGCGGGCGCGGATCGAACGGGATCGGGTTCTTGTTGACGGTAATCCCTGCGCGGTCGAGCGCTTCCTGGCATTCTTTGCCGGTTAGGCCGCGCGCGCCTACGTCTATGAGCATCAGGTGGTTATCTGTGCCGCCGCTGACCAGTCTGAACCCGTTCTGCTTGAGCCGCGCGGCCAGTGCTTTTGCATTGAGCAGTATTTGCTGCTGGTAAGCCTTGAACTCTGGCTGAAGCGCCTCATGCAGGCAGACCGCTTTGGCAGCAATGACGTGTTCGAGCGGCCCGCCCTGGACGCCCGGGAATACGGTGCTGTCGATGTCTTTGGCGTATTTGGCTTTGCACATGATCAGTCCGCCGCGCGGCCCGCGCAGTGTCTTGTGTGTGGTGGTGGTAACGAAGTCGGCGTACGGGACCGGGCTGGGGTGCAATCCTGCTGCCACCAGTCCGGCGATGTGTGCAATGTCGGCCATGAGGTACGCGCCCACTTCTTGCGCGATCTCGGCAATGCGCGCGAAGTCAATAATGCGGGGGTAAGCGCTGGCGCCGACGGTGATCATCTTGGGCTTGTGTTCGCGCGCAAGCTGTGCGAGTTGGTCGTAGTCAATCTGTTCGTCTTCTTTGCGCACGCCGTAGTGGATGATCTCGAAGAACCTGCCCGAGAAATTGACCTTGTGCCCGTGTGTCAGGTGCCCGCCATGCGCCAGGTCCATGGTCAGCAATTTGTCCCCGGGCTTGAGCACCGCGAAGTACACGGCCATGTTGGCCTGACTGCCTGAATGCGGCTGCACATTGACGTGTTCGGCGCCGAAAAGCTTCTTGGCGCGGTCAATGGCGAGTTGCTCGACTGTATCAACGTGGTCACACCCCCCGTACCAGCGTTTGCGCGGGTACCCTTCGGCGTACTTGTTTGTCAGCACTGAACCTTGGGCTTCGAGCACGGCCGGGCTGGTGAAGTTTTCGCTGGCGATCAGCTCGATATGTTCCTGCTGGCGCTTGCGCTCCAGCTCGATTGCGCGCGCGACCTCGGGGTCAACCTCGCTCAGGCTCATGTCCGAGAGTCGCGTGACAACCTCGAACTTGTGGATGCGCCGCTCGTGTCGCCCGCCCTCGAATTCGGCGCTCAGGAATGCGTCCACCATCTTTTTCGCCTGCTCGGGGTCGGTGGTCTTGCCGCCGAGACAAAGCACGTTGGCGTTGTTGTGTCGTCGGGCCATTTCGGCCATGTGCGGGTCGCACACAAGCGCGGCCCTGACCCCTGGCACCTTGTTGGCTGCTATGCACATGCCGACGCCGGTCGTGCAGATTAGGATGCCGAGGTCGTGCTTGCGTGCCGCGACGCTGCGCGCTACTGGCAATGCCACATCTGGGTAATCGTCCGCCGGGTCCTTGGTTGCCGCGCCGAAGTCGGTCACTTTGACAGCCCTGTCTTCGAGGTACTTTTTAATGATCTCCTTCAGGTCGAATCCGCCATGGTCCGCACCAAGCGCTATACTGACAGTGGGTTTGGCCGGGCTGGGCCGGGGCAATATGCCCTGCGCGGCTGTTTGTTCGAGGAACTTCAATATTGAAGCGATCCCTTGCTCGATCTGGTTGCGGCATGCCACGTACACGTGATAAGGGCCGCCGATCGGGTCCGGAATGTCTTTCTCGAACGGCGCGAGCGTGTCGTCGAATTCACGCAGCAGGAATGTTTTTTCGGCTGCAGCCGGATGCATGGCTATCACACCTTCCACATGGCCGCGGGTCATGCCGAAGATATAATCGGCCTGTTTGATCAGCTCGACGGTCAGTGGGCGGCTCCTGAACCCGGAGATGTCTATTCCCAGCTCGGCCATCGCCCTGACAGCGAAGTCGCTCGGCGGCTGGTTTTCCATCGCGCCGAGGCCAGCGGACAAGACGCGGTAGTCCCCTTTCCCTTGGACGAGCTTGCGAAACAGCGCCTCGGCCATCGGGCTCCGGCACACGTTGCCGGTGCAAACAAACAGTACTGTTTTCATGTCTGTCGTGTCTCAAGGAAGATTGGCGGCGGGTGCAAAATCGTCAACGGCTAAATCGTGCGTCGGCTGCGCGCAGCACTCGTACTTCGTGCGTCCGGCTGCTCCAGAAGGTGCAAAACTGATACTCGGTTGACACGGATTAGTCCGGGATTTCGTCCAGCCACGACTTAAGCTTGGCCAACGCGTTTGCGCGGTGGCTGATCTGGTTTTTGATTGCCTGGCCTAACTGTGCAAACGTCTGGTCGAAGCCTGCGGGAATGAACAGCGGGTCGTACCCGAACCCGGCGGTGCCGCGCGGCTCCAGCGCGATCCTGCCCTCGCACACCCCCTCGAAACACACCGGGTCGAACTGCCCCGCTTGCGCCTGCGCCAGCGACACAACTGCAATCACGCATCTGAACCTCGCCGTGCGCTTGGACATGGGCACGCCGATGAGCAGGCGCAGCAGCTTGGCGTTGTTGGCTGCGTCCGGCGAATTCGTCGTTTGGCCTGAATCGAGCGCTGCGAACCGCGCCGAATACACGCCTGGCGCGCCGCCGAGCGCGTCAACTTCGAGTCCGGAGTCCTCTGCCACGATGAATGTCTGCCCGCTAACTCTGAAGCTTAGTTCAGTGATTGACGGTGCGAGCCAGCGCGCAAGCTCGACGGCTTTGAGCGTGGCGTTGCCTTCGAAAGTGTCGCGAAGCTCGGCGACCTCGGGCGCGCCGGGAAAGTCCGCGAGGGTAAGGTATTGGTACTGTTCGCCCAAGACGGTGGTTATTTCGCTGAGCTTGTGCCGGTTACGTGTCGCGACGATCAAGGTTTTCATTTTTTGGCAAAGCGCGTTTTGCTTAAAAGCTGGGTGTTCAGCACGACTGCAGGACCGAGCATACCTGTGTTGGTTAGATGCTCTGGCGCGGCTGCAACGGCCGCGCACGGGCAAGCACCAGTTCCTGGTACTGCCGCAGCGCGTCGAGGCGTTCGGCTTCGGTCGCACCCGGTGCGCTGGCGCGCTGACGCAAT
>JANWZY010000157.1 GCA_025061935.1 Verrucomicrobiia bacterium | reverse complement strand
AACGCGAACAGCAGCATTTTCAGCAGCGTACTCAAGTCCGTAGCCGGGCTGTGCGCCGTACTGATCCTGATTTCCCAAGCTTCCGTTTGCGCTTGGCCGGCCTGTTTTTGGACCAGCACGCCCGAGACCTGCGCCGGCCATTGTGCGCCCTGGTTCGTTACGGTCAAAACGATCTGTGCTCGCCCCGCTGCGTCGCGGCTGAACTCGTGCTGTGGGCTGATTACACAATTTGTGAGCGTATCCGGGAAAAAGTCTGCCCATTCGAGTTCGGCGGGGGTGCGCCAGCTAATTTCCAACTGGCGCGTATCCGTGGTGCTGCCGATCCACCGCGCACGCAGGCCCGGCGGCGTCTCAACCTTCGGCAGTTGCGTGACAGCGTCAGCGATCAGCGTTGCGTGAGCGGATGGATTCGATTCGGCACCGATCACGAGCGTTGCGGTGGCGCTGGCGCGGCCGGACACACACATCTCTTCACATTCCAGCCAATTAACGTTTACCTTGATCACCGCCTCGCCTGTTGCGGCGGTTTCAGCTATGTGCAGCGGGCAGATTAGGAACACTGTGCCCGTGTAGCCGAATGTGACAAGCCCGGCTTCGTTAAACCTTTGCGGCACGGGCCAGCGCAGGTCTGCTGTCACGATCCCTTGCGGGAGCGTCCATGCGATTTCAGTGGGCAGGCCGGCCTCGCCAGGGTTGCGCCAGTAAACATGTGTTTTGGGCGGGGTCCGCAGTTCGACAGCCGCTAGTACAGTTTCGCCCGGACGCGCAGCAGCGTGCGAGAGCAATAGTCGCACTTGAGTCCTTGCGCTTTGCGCTGCGGCCGGCACGGTGCCAAGCGCAAATGCCAGAGTTAGCAGGACAATCCGTTCCACACCTACTTAGATGCACCAGGCGGCCAAAAGTTAAAATCAAATTCGGGTGCATCCGCAATTAAGAGGCATCATGGAGTGTTCTTGTATGCCGCGCGGTACCGGACATTGAAGTATCGCCCGTTGACTTGGTATGCTCGCATGCGTGCTGGCTGCACAGGCGCTCAAATTTAGGTGGCTCACAAGCGGGGATGAGGCGTTTCGCGCAGCGGAACAGGCCATAGACGGCGCGTGCCGATCCGTCCGATTGGAAGTTTACACTTACGCGGATTCTGCAGTTGGCCGGCGGATTCGGGACCGGCTCGCGGCGGCCGCTGCGCGTGGTGCGCTTGTGCGTGTGCTTGTGGACGGGGTGGGGTCGTTCCGCCTGCCCGGCAGCTTCTGGGAGCCGTTGGTCGCTGCTGGTGGCCAGGTGCGCGTGTTCAATCCTATAAGCTTGGAGCGGTTCGCGGTGCGCGACCACCGGAAATTGCTCGTCTGTGATGAGGCCGTTGCGATCCTCGGCGGGTTCAATATCGCGCCCGAGTACGAAGGCGACGGTGTGACACGCGGCTGGTGTGACCTTGCCATGCAGCTTGAGGGCGAGCCTGCGCGCGCGCTTGCGGCCTCGTTCGACAGCATGTTCGAGCACGCTGATTTCCGGCACAAGCGCCCTTTGCGGTTTAGGAGGCCGCTGGTGAAAAGGCTTGTGCCAGCGTCGGATTGGCAGTTGCTGTTGAGCGGGCCCGGGCGCGGTCGGAACCCGCTTTTGCGCATGCTACACCGTGACCTTGTCGGCGCGGCGAGTGTCCAGATAGCGGCGGCGTACTTTTTGCCCACACGCCGGTTACGACGTAAATTGATGCGGGTCGCGCGTGCCGGGGGCACTGTGCGGCTTCTTTTGCCCGGCAAAACGGATGTGCAACTGTCGCAGCTCGCCGCGCAATGTTTGTACACGCGGCTGCTAAAGGCTGGAGTTGAGATTTACGAATACCAGCCCCAAATATTGCACGCGAAATTGATCATTGTTGACGACGCTGTGTATGTGGGCTCGGCCAATCTCGATCCGCGCAGCTTGCGGATTAATTATGACTTGATGGTACGGTTCCATAACGTTGAATTGGCCGAGCAAGCGCGATCAGTGTTCGATGCCATGCTTGCCCGTGCGCGGCGCATCGAGCTCGAGGAATGGCGCGCGTCGCTTAGTTGGTGGCAGAAGCTCCTTCAACGGCTCGCCTATTACCTGCTTGTGAGGGTTGACCCTTACGTTGCGGCATGGCAGTACCGGAGAATGAGGCGTTAAGGGTTCATTTGACTAAACGCCGAGTGGCCACCGGCGCCGATTCAGCTCGCCAACGCGACCAGGTACCGGTGCACGCGTTTGGCTTCCTCGGCCTGTTCGAGATGGAAATAGCTCCTATGGAGGTTCCCGCACATCCGCAATAGCAACCGGCGCGGCGTCAGTGGCACAAGGTATTCTTCGTGCAGGTTATATTTGCCGCGCACAAGGTAATGGATGCAATCGGCGCGGGTCATAAATTTGCCTCGGTTGAAGCAGTCAATGTATATCTCTTCGCAACTGGTTTGGAACCTGCAGACGAAGTGGCCTGGCAATCCGATCCCAGTCACGGGCAGGTGCAGCCGGCGCGCAATAAGCATGTAAAGTACGCAGAGCGAGACCGGGTTGCCTTTCCGGCGATCAATTACTTTGTTGAGGTAAGTGTTGTCCGGGTCGTAGTAGTTTTCCTCGTCACCGGCGAACCCGAGCTTCTCGAAAAGGTACTGGTTTATAACGGTTAACACACCACGCGCGCCATGCGCGAACACGACTCGCTCGTGCAACCGGAGCGCGTACTCGTCGAGCAGCGCGCGGTACGCCTCGACGTTCACTTCCGGATACCGCGTCTGTGCCAAAAGCCATGCGCCTTGTTCCAAATCGGGGTCTTCGCCGCTTCTCAGGCAGAACGAAAGGAACCGTGTATCAGCCAGTTGCCGGCCAAGTTGCTCGATTATCTGCGCGGCGCGCCGACGCAGGACCGGGTCATTGCTGATAAGATAAGGCCGGAGCCAGTCGCGAACTACCGGGCCAAATGACAAAAGCTGTTGGCGCACAGAAATGTAAACTGCAGGGTCGTCGTCGGCCAACAGGCTTATCAGAGCCGCTTTTTGGGTGTCGGAAAGCTGCGCCGCTGCTCGTGCTTCAGCCGATGGGTTCATAACCTAACCCGGTTCGCAACTGATTTTGGCAGTAGTCTTGCGAAAAATCAATCCCGTATTTCACGGATGCTCGAGACGGTTTTGTTGCCCATCTTTTTCGGACGATATGTGCGCATCAGTTTTCACGGCACCTCGCAATGTGTTAATAATGAGCGCATGGTGCGCACGGCGCGCATCACGCCGGATCGCGCGCAGCTCGAACATGGCAACGATGATTACTGCGCCTGTGATTATCAAGCAAAACGACCAGTACATTGCGAACGCCCAACCGGTCAGGTGCGGTTTCAGCACAGTCATGCCGCTCGCAAGCATTCCGACCGAAATGCACAGCAGGATCAGGCTGGGCCGGCGTAATCGCCTATTTTGGAATGAGGCCATGCCGCGCACCATTATTGTCAATATCGGGGCGGCATGGGAGACTAAAACCGCCGCACCGTATGGCAAACCTGTGTGGTGAACCTTCGATGGGTGCAGTAGGCTAGGGAGAATCGCGCATGGCGCTGCAGGGCCCTGAGCAGGATCAGTAGTAAGTGATGCGATGATGCGATGGGAATGGCTGTGGCGCCTTCAATCGCCCTGTACTAGCAAAGTCAGCACACAAAAATAAGTTGCCGCTTTTTATTGCCTCACCGAGCCCGATTGGGCGCTCCGCAACGACTCCTCTGCTCAGATGCCAACGCCTTCAGGTTGGCTTTCGGGCTTTTTGCTATTAACCGGAAGCGATACCGAGAACGGATGGGGCTTTTGGAGCGCAGGCCCACCGCGCTTGGCGGAGAGTTCAAATGCTTCCTTTTCTGCGAATTCGCGGGCGTTGCCCGTGTTAAATGGCGCCTATGCGCGCGGCAGTCGAGCTACGGCCGGACATCGGTGTGGACAGCAACTGCATCTGTCTCGGCCACCGTTGGCTTCGACGCACCGGACTTATCGGCACTATGCCACGCCTGAAGGCTTTTGTATTGGAGCGCTTTTGTACGGAGAGCTTGGATGGCGGACACAGCGGCAGCCGCCGCCGACAGCGTCGTCAACAGGGGCACACCCATTGCGATTGCGGCCTGGCGGATTTGCACACCGTCAGCATGCGCTTGCCTGCCGCGCGGCGTGTTGAGGATTAAGTGCACATTGCCGGCGCGGATCAAATCCACCACGTGCGGCGGCCCTTGCGAAACTTTGTTGACCGATTGGACCGGTAAACCTGCCCGGCGCAAATATTCTGCCGTGCCCGGTGTCGCATAAAGGCCGAAGCCCATTCGGTGCAGGTCACGCGCGATCTTCAGCGCTGCGCCCTTGTCGAAGTCGTTGACGCTTAGCAGCACATTGCCCGTGAGCGGTAGAGCCGAGCCGGCTGCAAGTTGCGACTTGGCAAATGCTTGGCCGAAACTGGGTGCGCAGCCCATTACTTCGCCCGTGCTGCGCATTTCTGGGCCGAGCAACGCATCGCTCCCCGGCAGTTTCCGGAACGGGAGTACCACCTCTTTTACGAAGAATCCGTCCACATGGGGTTCAGTTGTGAATCCAAGCTCAGACAGCTTATACCCCACCATCACCTTGGTCGCGATGCGCGCAAGCGGTACGCCAACAGCCTTGCTCGCATACGGTATTGTGCGGGACGCGCGCGGGTTCACTTCGAGCACGTACACGATGTCGTCTTTGATCGCTAGCTGCACGTTCATTAGTCCGCGCACACCCAGGGCGAGTCCGAGCCTGTGCGTATATTCGCGGATTGTCTCCAGGTGGAACGCGCTCACGCGGTACGGGGGCAGCACGCACGCCGAGTCACCAGAATGCACACCTGCCTCCTCGATGTGCTGCATGATTGCGCCCACTACGACCCGTTCGCCATCCGCAACTGCGTCCACGTCAATTTCGTAAGCGTCCTCCAGGAACCGGTCGATTAGGATTGACTGCTCGGGGGCCGCCGCCATGGCTTCGTGGAGCACCTGGTCCAATTGCGACTCGTCCTCGACGATCCGCATGGCGCGGCCGCCTAGCACGTACGATGGACGTACCAGGACCGGATACCCGATTCGGTGCGCGATCGCGCGCGCTTCCTCGACCGAGCGCGCGATGCCGTTTTCAGGTTGCGGAATTTCGAGATGTGACAACACTTCGGCGAACCGCTGTCTGTCTTCCGCCAGGTCAATTGCCTCGGGCGAAGTGCCAGTGATCGGCACGCCCGCGTCCGCGAGCGCGCGCGCCAAGTTTAGCGGTGTCTGGCCACCAAGTTGTACAATCACCCCATCAGGTTGTTCGCGCTCAATCACGTTGAGCACGTGCTCGAGCGTCAGCGGCTCGAAATAGAGCCGATCGGCTGTGTCGTAATCGGTCGAAACCGTCTCGGGATTGCAATTGATCATGATGGTCTCGTACCCGAGCTCGCGGAGCGCAAATACGGCTTGGCAGCAGCAGTAATCGAACTCGATGCCTTGGCCGATGCGGTTCGGGCCGCTGCCTAAAATGACTATCTTGCGCCGGTTGGTCGGTTGTGCCTCGTCACCTGACTCGTATGTGCTGTAGAGGTACGGCGTGACAGCCTCGAATTCCGCTGCGCACGTATCAACTCGCAAGAATGTGGCGCGTATGCCGAGGCGCTTCCGCAACTCGCGCACGGCCATTGCATTCAGCCGCTTGCCATTCCGTGACAGCAGCCGCGCAATTTGTGCATCTGCCATGCCCATTCGCTTGGCGCGGCGCAGTGCGTCGGCTAGCGCCGGATTCGATGGATCCGGTTCGAGCGCAGATAGCTCGCGCTCCATGGCAACGACTTGGAGCATTTGGTGCAAAAACCATGGGTCGTATCCGGTTGCCTTCGCCACCGAATCGACGTCAGCGCCGGCGCGGAGCGCGCGATACACACCGAACAGCCTGCCCGGCTCCGGCACAGACAGCTCGGCAACCGTTGGCACAGATGATGGCGCAGGGGTTTTCTCACCGGAGCCGTCCAATGCATCTACCCCTATTTCGAGCGATTGTACGGCTTTGTGTAGCGCCTCGATGAACGTGCGTCCCAGTGCCATTACTTCGCCCACGGACTTCATTTGCGGGCCGAGTGTACGGTCGGCGCCTGGGAACTTTTCGAAGGCCCAGCGCGGGATTTTGACCACGACGTAGTCAAGCGACGGCTCGAACGATACCTTGGTCTGGCGAGTGATGTCGTTTGTGATCTCGTCGAGCGTGTAGCCGATCGCGACCAGTGTGGCAACCTTTGCAATAGCGAACCCTGTGGCTTTCGAAGCCAGTGCTGATGACCGGGACACGCGCGGATTCATTTCGATGACCACCGTGCGCCCGTCCTTGGGATTCACAGCGAATTGGACGTTCGCGCCGCCGGTCTCGACGCCCACAGCGCTCATTACGCGTCGCGCAAGATTGCGAAGCACATGATATTCGCGGTCTGTAAGCGTTTGCGCGGGCGCAATTGTTATGCTATCGCCTGTGTGCACGCCCATCGGATCGAGGTTTTCGATGCTGCACACCACGACGAAGTTGTCCGCGCTGTCGCGCATCACTTCCAATTCGAACTCTTTCCAGCCGCGTACTGATTCCTCGAGCCAGGCGCGACGGATCGGCGAGGCGTCCAGCGCCTTAAGGACCGCCGGCTCGAGTTCGTCCGGTGTGTTCACCCAGCTTGCGCCAGTCCCGCCCAAAGTGAACGAGGAGCGAACGATTAGCGGATAACCGATCTTGTCTGCCAACCGGCGCGCTTCTTCTACACAACCCGCTTCCCCGCCTTCGGGCACGGGAATCCCGTGCTCGACGAGTGTGCGGCGGAACAGGTTCCGGTCTTCGGCTATCCGTATCGAGTGCACAGTTGCGCCGATCAGCCGTACCCCGTACCGATCGAGCACGCCGCGCTCTGCTAGAGCGGTTGCAAGGTTCAACCCGGTTTGACCCCCTACAGTTGGCAGGATCGCGTCAGGCCGTTCCTTTGCTATGATTGCCTCCAGCGCTTCGGGCGTAAGCGGCTCGACGTATGTGGCGTCCGCAAGCTCTGGATCGGTCATTATTGTTGCTGGGTTCGAATTAACCAGAATTATGCGGATACCCTCGGCACGCAGCGCCTTGATTGCTTGCGTGCCGGAGTAATCGAACTCAGCCGCCTGCCCGATTACAATCGGGCCCGACCCGATTACGAAGACTGACTTGATATCGGTGCGTTTGGGCATT
>JANWZY010000156.1 GCA_025061935.1 Verrucomicrobiia bacterium | reverse complement strand
GCAATCCCCGACCCGAAATGAGTGGTCTATAGCCGACCTACTCGATGCGACCGTGGACGACGCTGTCGAATTCCTTTCTGCGCTGGACGGGTCAAAGCCGGCCCGATGCGCCGTGGCAATGCTCAAGCTTTTGCAGGAGGTGGGCCTCGGCTACCCCCGCGTCGGCCAACCGATCAACACGCTCTCGGGCGGCGAAAGCCAGCGACTCAAACTCGTGCAACACCTGACCGAAGCAACAGTGGATCCGGAATCCGGAATCCGAAATCCGAAACAAGCTCAAAACCCATTTGCCTCAGGCCAGCCCTCCACTTCAGACAAATGCCGGTCCACGTTGTTCCTCTTCGATGAGCCAACGACAGGCCTGCACTTCGACGACATCCGCCAACTGCTGAAGGTTTTCCAGCGGCTCGTTGATGCCGGGCATTCGCTGATTGTCATCGAGCACAACCTCGAGCTGATCAAGTGCGCCGACTGGGTGATTGACCTTGGCCCCGAGGCCGGGGATGAAGGCGGCCAAGTCGTTGCCGTCGGCACGCCTGAAGACATCGCCGCGTGCACGCACAGCCATACCGGCCGCGCATTGCGCGAGGTGCTTTATCATGCCCCGCAATAGGGCGTGGCACATTCTTATTTGCGCGGTGTGTGCCAGTGACCCGGGCCAGCAAAACCGTTTCAATAGTTTTGCAGTCCTGTGCCTGCATCTCACACCGGGCTGGACCTGAAGAACCCCGTGCTGATGAGAAGATGCTACTCACTTTGCAAGTCAGAATGGCACGGTGGGCTATGAGCCTGCCGCACCGACAGGCTCAGCGCGTGCTGAAAATCAGACGGCGTTCAGAGCGCCAGATCAACTGCATGCCGAGTAAACGTCGGAGGCTGCGTAAAGCTGGCCGGACCGGCTCCCACGAAATCCAAAATTTTTGCCCCACCTGGGACAAAAATTTTGGCAGGCTCGAAGCTGGCGCGACCGGTCAAGTGCACGGCGCGCATGATTACATTGCACTGATGGCCCTCGGGGTGCGCATGTCCACGCCGGTCGTATGCTCTTTTTGCGGATAACATGGACACCGCAGTCCTCTTACGGCATTCTGTGTGAAACGGTTCGTGCCGTTCAGTCGGCACGATATCGCTGGGGCGTTCTAGGTCGCGGGAACCATGAACGAGAAATCTGAGAATGCAAAAGCATGCATTGGCGCTGCCGCCGGTACAGATTCGGTGCACCGGCCGGCCGAGCCGCGTTGGGAGCATTTCGAGCACAAGGCCGACATCGGTGTGCGCGGCATCGGCCCGACCATGGCCGCTGCGTTCGAGCAGGCCGCCACTGCGTTGGTTGCCGTATGCACCGACCCTGCGCGCGTGCGGCCAGTGGAAGAAATCCGAATCCAGTGCGAGGCGCCCACGCCCGAGCTACTGTTAATTGACTGGTTGAATGCGCTGATTTTCGAGATGGCCACGCGCAAGATGCTTTTCAGCCGCTTCAAAGTTCAAATACACGGCGCGCGGCTTGAGGGCGTGGCTGCGGGCGAGCCGATTGACGTTGCGCGGCACGAACCGGCTGTTGAAGTCAAAGGCGCCACTTATGCCGAGCTGGCCGTACACGAGGCGCGCCCCGGCCACTGGGTTGCGCAATGCGTGGTGGATGTGTGATATTTAGTCGCCAAACACCGAGTACAAAAAGTCAGACACGATATGGACTTGTCAAAACTCGAACGAATCAGCGAGACCGAATGGCATGTGCCTCCCACAGGCCGGATGCGCGTGCCGGCTGTCATTTTTGCCACCGAGCAGCTCCTGAAAGAAATGGACGACAAAGTGCTCGAGCAGGCCTGTGGCGTGGCGACGCTGCCAGGAATTCAAAAGGCGGCATTCGCAATGCCGGATGCGCACTGGGGCTACGGTTTCCCGATCGGTGGCGTGGCAGCGTTCGACCCTGACGAAGGCGGCGTGATCTCCGCCGGCGGTGTCGGATTCGACATCTCCTGCGGCGTCCGCACGCTCCTGACCGGGCTGAAAGCCAAGGACGTAATTGCTCGTCAGAAAGAGCTCGCTGATACGCTGTTCCGCTGGATCCCGGCAGGGGTGGGTAGCACTGGCAACCTTCACTTGAGCATCAAAGAGCTGGACGAAGTGCTGGCCAACGGCGCGGTCTGGGCGGTTCAGCGCGGGTACGGCACGCACGCCGACCTCGAACGGATCGAGGAGCATGGCCGGATCGAAGGCGCCGACCCGGATTGCGTATCGAACCAGGCCAAGAAACGTCAGCAGGACGAAATGGGCACGCTCGGCTCGGGGAACCATTACCTCGAGGTGCAAGAGATCGTCGAGATTTATGACGAGGCAATCGCCAAAGTGTACGGACTGCGCCTGGGCGAAGTTGTTGTAAGCATCCACTGCGGCTCGCGCGGACTGGGCCATCAGATCAACACCGAATATCTCAAAGAAATGACCGCTGCGGCGCAGCAGCACGGAATCCACCTGCCCGAGCGCGAGCTGGCCTGTGCACCGATCAAGTCTTCGGTCGGCCAGCGGTACCTTGGCGCGATGCGCGCAGCAATCAACTGCGCACTGGCGAACCGTCAAATCCTTTCGCATCTGGCCGGGAAAGCGTTCGCAGAAATATTCCCCGGCACCAAACTCACGCTGCTTTACGACGTGTCGCACAACACGTGCAAGGTCGAGGAGCACGTCGTGGACGGCAAACGCAAGCGGTTGTTTGTCCATCGGAAAGGCGCCACGCGCTCGTACGGGCCGAGCCGGTCGGCCGACCTGCCGCCCGAGTTCCGCGCCGTCGGCCAGCCCGTCCTCATCGGCGGGAGCATGGGCACGTGCTCGTACATTCTCGCCGGGACAGACGCAGCGGAGCAGAAAGCGTTCGCCTCGGCTGTGCATGGGGCCGGGCGCGCGCTCAGCCGCAACCAAGCACTCAAGCAATGGCAGGGCCGCCAGGTCATAGACGAGCTGGCCAGTCGCGGCGTATTGATTCGCAGCCCATCTGTGCGCGGCGTGGCCGAGGAAGCGCCGGGCGCGTACAAAGACGTGAGCGCTGTCGTTGACGCGGCCGAGCAGGCCGGCCTGGCGCGTAAAGTCGCCAGGTGCAAGCCTATCATTTGCATCAAGGGATAAGCTCGGCCGGAAGCTGAGTGGCGAATGAGTCCGGGTCAAACTTCAATCGGCGACGCCGGACCAGCAGCATTCGACCGCGCTACCGGGGTCGCCAAGTTATCTCAACCGCGCACCGACCGCACGGCTACGGCTTGCGCCGCGCAGGCGGCAACCGCGCCTGCGCGCGACGCTGCGCCGGACCAAGCTGCGCATCATGTCCCCGCCCCAAATCCATGCGGCCAGGATTCCAATTCTCCCCTGCCCTGTCCCCGCTGTACCGATCCAGTCCTCGAATCTGGCGCGGATAATTCGATTGTGATCCACGGCGCGCGCGAGCATAACCTCAAAAACATCTCGTTGCGCATTCCGCGTGACCGGCTCGTCGTCGTGACCGGGGTCAGCGGCTCGGGCAAAAGCACACTTGCGTTCGATCTGCTGTTCGCCGAGGGCCAGCGCCGGTTCCTCGACTCGATGAACACGTATGCGCGGCAGTTCGTCGAGCAATTGACGCGGCCGGACGTGGACCTGATCACCGGCATCCCACCCACTGTGAGCATCGAGCAGCGCACACGCGGCGGCGGCGGCAAAAGTACGGTGGCGACCGTGACCGAGATTTATCACTTCCTCCGCTTACTGTTCGCGCGGCTCGGACTCCAGTACTGCCCCCAGTGTCAGCTCCCGGTTCAAGCCCAGACGCGCGACCAACTCGTACGCCAGCTCCAGACCGAGCTGCGCAAACGCGGCGACCTGCTCCTGCTCGCGCCTGTGGTCAAGCGCCGCAAGGGCTTCCACACCGACGTAGCCGAATGGGCGGCAAAGCACGGGTACAAAGAAATCCGCGCCGACGGCAAAATTTACGACACGAGCAAGCCGTTCCGGCTCGACAGGTACCGCGAGCACAACATCGAAATTGTCGTGGGCGTGCTGGAGAAAAAAGGCGCACCGGACGCGCGCGCGGCGTCGCGCCGAACCCACGTCGTGGCGTACCCACACGATGCCCCGGGCACGACCCGGCGCACACCTGAACAGCTCATTGATGAAGCGCTCAAGCTCGGCCACGGCACATTGTTCGCACTGGACAACTACGGCGACTTGACTGTCCATTCGACCGAGCGGAGCTGCCCGCGCTGCGGCACATCATTCGAGCCGCTCGATCCGAAAAACTTCAGCTTCAACTCGCCGGCCGGCTGGTGCCCACGCTGCCGCGGGTTCGGCGAGCTGTTCTGGATGCCCGAAGACGTGGACCGCGGCGCGCGCGCCGAAATGATCGAAGAGACCTGGTTCGAATGGATGGAAGGCGAGCGCGAGCCATGCCCTGAATGCGGCGGCAGCCGGCTGAACCCGGTCGCGCGCGCAGTCCGGCTCATTTTTCAGGCGCGGTCAGCCCGGCGGATCGAACTACTCGACCCGACCGCGCCTTTCAGCACGACGCCCGGCGCGTTTCCATTGGAACGGTTGGCGGACCCGCCCCGGGGCAAACCTTTCGGAATCACAGTCGTGGATTTCGCAGCCATGTCAGTCGAGGCTGCAGACGCATTTTTCGCACGGCTCAGCCCTGAAGGCCGCGCCGAGCTTATTGCGCGCGATATCTTGCCCGAGATACGCGAGCGGCTCAGGTTCCTTATGCAGGTCGGCCTCGGCTATCTGCAGCTCGGCCGCGCCGTGCCGACGCTGTCAGGCGGCGAATCGCAACGCATCCGGCTCGCGGCGCAGCTCGGGTCGAACCTCAGCGGCGTGCTGTACATCCTGGACGAGCCGACCATAGGCCTGCACCCGCGCGATAACGAGCGGTTGCTCGACGCGCTCGCGCAGCTCAAGGCGCGGGGCAACTCGGTCGTCGTGGTCGAACACGACGAAGCGACAATGCGCAGAGCCGACTACATCATTGACCTCGGCCCGGGCGCAGGCGTCCACGGCGGTACCGTTGTGGCTGCCGGCACGCTGCAAGAGCTGATGCAACATCCCGAGTCGGTCACGGGCCAATGGCTGCGCATGCGCCGCAGTTACCCCTCGCGCGGTCGGCGCAGACCTGTGGTGCGTGAAAAATCCGAGATTCGAAGCATGGAATCCGAAACAAGCCAGCGCCGCGAAATCGGGAATGGAAAATCGAAAATCGAAAGCCACGGCTGGCTCACGTTGCACAACGCTTGCAAACACAACCTCAAAAACGTCACCGTCAGCTTCCCGCTCGGCAGGCTCGTGCTTGTGACCGGGGTCAGCGGCTCGGGCAAAAGCACGCTCGTGCGCGAATGCCTCCTGCCGGCGTTAACCGCGGCGCTGAACGCAAAGCGCGCGCACAGCGCTTCGATGCCACAACTCGAAGATTCAACTGCCCCCTACGTGACCGGCTACGAAACCATCCGCGCAGTGCACGAGGTTGACCAGTCGCCAATAGGCCGGACGCCGCGTTCAGTCCCTGCCACGTACGTCGGGTTCTTCGACGATATCCGGCGGCTCTTCGCGCAAGTGCCTGAGGCGCGGCTGCGCGGGTACGGCCCGGGCAGGTTTTCGTTCAATAGTCCTGAGGGCCGGTGTCAGGAATGCCAGGGCGCGGGCGTGGTCAAGCTCGAGATGAATTTTCTGCCCACCGCATTCGTCCGGTGCGAAAGCTGCAACGGCCTACGGTTCACCCCCGAGACGCTCGATATCCGGTACCGCGGCAAAAACATTGCCGAAGTGCTCGACATGTCGGTCGAGGAAGCGCTCGAATTTTTCGCGCATGTGCCGCGGATCAAGCGCGCGCTGCAGGCGCTGGCGGATACCGGCCTGGGGTATTTGAAGCTCGGCCAGCCCAGCCCAACGTTGAGCGGGGGCGAAGCACAACGGGTCAAGCTGGTGACGCACTTGCTCGGCGGATTGAGCGAGCCGGACCTGTTCCAGCCACGGGCCAAGCGCGACCTGTTCATTCTGGAAGAACCGACCATCGGCCTGCACATGGCCGACGTGCGCAAGCTCGTCGAGGTGCTGCACCGGCTCGTTGACGCCGGACACACCGTCATTGTGATCGAGCACAACCTGGACATGATCGCCGAGGCCGATTGGATAATTGACCTCGGGCCCGAAGGCGGCGCGGACGGCGGCCGCGTCGTGGCTCAAGGCACGCCCGAGCAAGTCGCGCGAAAAAAAGACTCGCACACAGGCAGGTTTTTGCGTAGCCTACTACTGAACACATGAGCAGTCCATACGAAGAATTGCTCGATGGGCAGGTCGTGTTCAGACGTGCCCCGGGCGCGCGGCACGAGACAATTTGCTCGCGCCTGATCGCGCTGCTCGACGCTTGTGTGGCCAACATGACCGCCACGCGCTTGCTACCGCGCCGGTCAGAAGTCAAACTCCCAAACGGCAGCATTGTGTGCCCCGACATTGCGCTTGTCGACGCGGCCACAGGCGCGCTTTGGCTCGCCGTCGAAATCATCAGCTCCGACGACCACCATACCGATACTGTGGTCAAAAAACAGATTTACGAGGATGTGCGCGTGCCGCGACTCTGGATCGTTGACCCGCGCTACGACAACCTCGAAGTCTATCACAGCAACGAATACGGGCTTGCACTCAAGGGGATCATGGCTGGCAGCGACGTGCTCACCGATACTGCGCTGCCCGGGTTCCAACTGACCATTCGCGAGCTGTTCGCCGCAACCTGACAAAGCCAGGCGCGCATCTCCAGCACGGCGCTCTTATTGCACGGCGTGCTAGACCGCGGCCGCGCTCAGATGCCACCACGCGCCCAGGCCAACACATCACCGATTAACTCCCGGTGCATCGGCACATTCCCAATTCCCGCCGGGGAACATTGACTTCATCCAGCATTTTATTGCGCAGAAGTTGGACTCGCGCATCGGCATGCTCCGACTGCCTCGGCAGCCCCTGAGCGCGCCGGCGGCGCCTGGCGCTATCCGAAAGCGGCAGCAAGCTGCCGCACTCCAAAACGCACAGCGTTGGCCAGGCCGAAGGCTCATTTCCCGCCCTCCTCCACAATCTCGATTTCCTCCGGTGTCAGGCCGTAGAGGCGATAGACGTGCTGGTCAATCTCGCGCTCCAATGCCGAGACGTCCGCGTTCGGGTCCGCGCGCTTCGCCGCAAGGATGTTGTCCACCAGCTTTAAGGGCACAGACCGCTTCGACCGGCGCG
>JANWZY010000155.1 GCA_025061935.1 Verrucomicrobiia bacterium | reverse complement strand
ACTCGCGCAGTAACGCAGCCGTATTAGACCAATAGTGAAACGGATAATGTGCATGCGGACTTACCAAAATGACCTTCGGGCTCATAACTTCCCCTGTTCCAGTTAATGCGCGGAGCGCGCGGCGCCGCACGCACCACCCCGAGCTAATCGAGCAAAAATCCGCTCATACGCCTCAGCAACGGATTCGATCGGGAACCGGTCGCGGACAGATTCATAAGCCCGCTGCGCCAACTCCGCATTCGCAGGGCCGCGGCTCATCGCCTCGAGCATCGTCCGTGCGATCGAGTCCGGATCCGTCACATCACACAAGTAGCCACACCGGCCGTGCTCGAGAGTCCAGGGTACAGCGCCAGACTTCAGCCCCCCAACAACCGGAACGCCGCACGCCATGGCTTCAATTATCGTCATCCCATGGGTTTCAACCAGCGACGGATGAACCATCATGTCCGCCTCGGCTTCAAGGAAATCCAGAATTTTCTCCCTGCTCGCGCTTCCTCGGAACTCGACCGATTGATCAAGCCCACGGCTACGCGCCCATTGCTCAGCAGCCTCTGCCGGACCCAAGCCAGGCCCAAATAGCACAAGCCTCGTATCAGGCCGCGCACGACGTACACGCGCGAACGCTTCCAATAGCGCCGCAATGTTTTTCATGCGCCCCCAACGGCCGACACTGCAAAACGTGAACGGCGCGTCGGACACCGCCCGGCCGCGCGCCAAACGCCTTGCACCGCGCTCGAACACCTCGGGCGGCAGACCGTTGGGTATGACCTCCACAGGCGCGCGCGGCCAAAAGAACCGCTTTATGTGCTGCGCAGTATATGGGGAAACACAAATCAACAGAGCCGCCTTACGAATCACCCACCAAGCAATCGGCAGGTGGTACCACATGAAAATGCCCTTGCTGATCCAAGCGTAGCGCAAAGGCGTGTCATGGCAAGTAACGGCCGTCGGGAACCCCGTGCTGAGCGCGCCCAGCGCATGCTCGCGTGTCCATTGCGCGCTGATGACCTCGGGCCGCTCAGCCAGAATCGCCTCGCGTAATAACCTGCGCTCAGCCAAATACACATCCAGCACACACTTCCTGAGCGGCCGCGCAGGCAGTACATGTACCACAAGCCTTTCACCGGCCAGCCGAAGTTTCTCTTTTGCCCCCGGGTCGAGTGCAAAAACTGTGATTCCGTGACCCCGCTTGTGTAACTCGCGAACCAGCGCCGTCACTGGCGTGGCCCAGACACCGACGACCTGCGCGACTTTCTTGCGCGACTCGCAATCCAAAAGGTCAGTTAACTCTTGCGGAACAAACGGGCTGGCGAATCCTATATGCATTGCGGTTTGGCTTAAATTCTCGCCCAACCAAGCCTCTTTTCAGGTACCACGCCACGCATATAAAACGCCACGGCGCAGATATGGCATTCGGACGCCCATCAAATAAAAACCATGCGAATGGCCGAGCTGGTACCCGTACCGGCGCAAAAACGCGCCGAAACGCCGGTAATCCAGCCTTCTATGGTACGTACACACCGAAAGGCGCAACTTGCGGGCTTTGGCTATCGTTTCACGCGCACCTCGCAGCACGTCCCACTCAGCGCCGTCCACGTCTATCTGGATGTAGTTCGGTTCCGGGCGCGTACGTAAAAAACTATCCAGTTTAATCGTGCCCGGCGCGTCGTTGCTACCCAGAGCAATGGGGACGACCTCCACTTGATCGGAAAACTGGGCAAACGTGGCCAGTAAGGGTTCCACCCAGGCAGGATTCGGTTCAAATAAGATCGCCTTGGATAACCTATCCAAAATGCTCAGGCAAAAGATCCCATCTGACGCACCTACAAAAACGCCTATGTCCCCACGGTCTGGGCCGAATCCGGCGGTTACATAACAGTGCGGCGACCTCGGGTCCTGTTCCATCTTCGCCAACCGCACACATTCCGTTATTTGCGCTGCTGTGGCGTCGCGGGGAAAGTACACCCGATGCGGCCCTAAACTCACATAAGGCAAGCCGCGGCCCTGGTCGCGCTCGACCTGCACTTCCAACGCCGCATACTCTTGAACCCAGAAGTACGGCGGTTGTGTACCCAGCGGTAATTCGAGCGTCGGATTCGCGCTAACAAACTCAAGCACTTCCCTTATCTCCGGATCGGAACTGGAGCCATACTTCCTGAAAAGCCGCGCACGCAAGCCCCTCTTCCGCCAATTAAACCAACGGGTCAATAAAAACCGCTTTAACTCTGCTAACCGCATGCGTGTGCATCAGACCGAGCGTTCCATGCCATTCCCGGCCGCCGGGCCCGGACCCAAGCCGCACAAACCAATTGGAACCGGCTGCTTCAACTCAGCAGCCGGTCGAGTCAAATCCTAGCCTCACCTCGAATTACACGTCCAGCGGAACCTTCACCCAAGCTTAACCTCAGGTTAGAGCCAAAACCTTAGGCGCCACAAGCAACCTTACTGTTGACCTTACCCCATATCCGAGCCCGCGCCAATGCGCAATGCAATCGTAAGCACCTGTCCAAGAAGCCAATGCCAAGGCACCGCGGCAATGGCGCGCCCGCAACTATCTTGCAGATCGAACAGACAGCACGATTCATTCCCGGTTCCAACACCCATATTGACAAGAGCACAACCGGGGATAGAATGGTTTGTGTCTGGGTGGCAGTACGTTTCTTCAGCGGGGTCCCCCACCCCCACCTCCTTGGCGTCTGCCGCCCAGGCACGGCGCCCAAAGGAGCATCCGCCGCAGTGGGGCAAGTTGCAACCGGACACGGCGGAAGCGGGGGTGTAGCTCAATTGGTTAGAGCGCTGCCCTGTCACGGCAGAGGCTGCGGGTTCGAGCCCCGTCACTCCCGCCAGATTTACTACTCAGGCGCTGCACCCAGGATTTTACGGCTATCGGCAACAACGCACAAAACCTGCGGGCCGGGCAAAGCTGACAATTCATGGATGCCCCAAACCAGGTCGGGTTGGCCAACCCGAAACTTCACAATACCTACTTGAAGCGCGATTGCAGGCCGGGAGCACGGAAAACTCGCGCTGCTTGGCCCGTCTTGATTAATCCTGGCGTTGGTGCAAGGGCTGAATCCGGCTCGGGCCCGACAGCGGCGCGCAAGTTATTTGTGCGGGCCGGCGCGTGTTCGGTTCACCGGCCAGGTGTTTTTCGAGCGCACCTGCGCAGCTCATAATTTCCGCCCTTGACCGGAATGGTCTGCAAGCCAAGCCGAACATGGCGCATGAGCGCAGGTGCGCACTCGGTGTCGAACTGCGGCTATGCACCACAGCCGAATTCACGGTCACCGTGTGCGGCCCTTGCGCAAGGACGCGTCCCGATGTAAACATGCCCTAGAATAGTTAGCCGTGCCGCACACAAGCACACGACCGATGTGTGTGCCGGCGCACTGCGCGTAGACACAGCGCAAAAATTTTCTCATGCAACCAGTTGATTTCTGCGCGCAGCTTTCTATAGTGCACACGGTTTTACGCTTGCGAGATGAACAACTCGAACGAAGCTACTGAACCGTGGGATATAGAAGCCGCTCGGAACCTGTACAACGTCCACCGGTGGGGGGCCGGGTATTTCGACATAAACGAGGCCGGACACGTGGTGGCGAAGCCGTTGCAGGATGCGGGCGTCGCAGTTGATCTGACGGATATAATCGAGGAGGCGAAAGGCCGCGGGCTACGATTCCCGCTGCTCATCCGGTTCCAAGACATACTGCGGCACCGCGTCGAAGCGATTAACACCGCTTTCCGGAATGCGATTACCGAGTACGGGTACGGCGGCAACTACCGCGGCGTGTTTCCGGTCAAGGTGAACCAACTCCGCGAGGTGGTCGAAGAAATACTAGACGCGGGCAAGCCTTACGGGCTGGGACTCGAAGTCGGGAGCAAGCCTGAGTTGTTCGCCGGCCTCGCGCTGCAAGAGGAAGTCGGTAGCCTTATCGTTTGCAACGGCTATAAAGACGCGGACTACATTCGGATGGCACTCCTGGGAGTCAAGCTCGGCAAGAAGGTCATCTTGGTAGTAGAGAAGCTCGAAGAATTGCGCCAGATCATTGCGACTTCGCGGCAGATCAACGTCGAGCCAATCATCGGGTTCAGAGCGCGGCTTTCGTCCAAAGGCGGCGGCAAATGGGCTGAAAGCGCGGGTGAAAACGCCAAGTTCGGGCTTAGCACAGCCGAGCTATTGCTCGCAGCCGAAACATTGAAGGCGGAAAACCTGACGCATTGCTTCAAGCTCCTGCACTTCCACATCGGCTCACAGGTGCCAGACATACTCATCATCAAGAAGGCCGTGCAGGAAGCGGCACGCCTGTACGCGAAACTCGTTAAGATGGGGTTCAATATCCAATACTTGGACGTGGGTGGCGGGCTAGGCGTGGACTACGTGGGCACGCGCTCGGCATTCGAAAGCTCGACCAACTACACGCTGCAGGAATACGCGAATGACGTGGTCTATTACATTGCCGACGTGTGCAATGCCGAAGGCGTACCGCACCCAGACATCATAACCGAGAGCGGCAGGGCCATCGTCGCGCACCACAGCGTGTTGATCGTCGAGGTGTTCGGATCTATTGAGAAAACGCGGTTCTCGGACCAATTCAAATACGGCGAGAACGAGCATCCACTGGTCAAAGAACTGCTGGAGATCAAGCGCAACCTGCCGAAGCTAAACAAACTGGAAGCGTACCACGACGCGCTCGAGCGCAAAGAGGACGCCCAACACATGTTTACGCTCGGGCTGCTCGACCTGCCGGACAAGGCGAAGATCGAAACGCTTTACTGGGAAATCAGTTGGGAGGTGGCAAAAAGCTTCCGCGGCCAGTCGTATGTGCCCGAAGAAATCCAGCGGCTCGAAGGCGAGCTGGCAGACCAATACTTGTGCAATTTCTCCGTGTTCCAATCATTGCTCGACCACTGGGCGCTGGGCCAACTATTTCCAATTATGCCCATAAGCCGGCTCAACGAACGCCCAACACGCCAAGGCACACTTGCAGACATCACTTGCGACTCTGACGGCCAGGTCAACAAGTTCATTGACCTGCGGCATGTGCGGGACACGCTACCACTGCACAAGCTCGCACCAAACGGGAACGGAAAGCTCGAGCCGTACTACATCGGCTTCTTCCTAATGGGCGCGTACCAAGACATCATGGGCGATCTGCACAACTTATTCGGCCGCGTGAACGAATTACACGTGTTCCTGGACCCGGACGAGCCGGCCGGCTACTACGTCGAAGAAATCATTGAAGGCACCACAATCGTCCAAGCGCTCACGTCCGTGCAGTACGACGAGAACGAGCTTAAGCGCCAGATGAAGGCACAGGTGGACCAAGCGATCAAATCAGACCGTATGAAGCCTTCCGAAGCGATGCGGCTTTTGGATGACTACGAGCGCGGGCTGAAAGAATACACGTACCTGAACATTCAATAACCCGCATGGCGCACGCACTCCCGAGCAAGGTCTGCCAATGCAGGTTCGCGCGCCGTGCGCTAGCAACTGCGCCTGCGACGCGCTGGTTAGATGCCTGATCAAAAGACAAACCCGCAACCGTTGCGCGCGCTCAAACAACTCGCGCGCGGACTATCGGCACTGTTCTGGGGGCTGCCGATCGCACTGGTCGTTTGCGTCTGGACCGCGCAGACGCAGCGGTTCAGGCCGTTCGGGTTCGCGCCGCCCACCGCCGCGCTCGGCCTACTACTGTATGGCGTCGTGCTGCTGGGCAAATTCCAGCCGCACGAACGGGTATGGCGCCGCGCGCTCGATCAGGCGCTCCTGCTTGCAATGATCAATCTCGGCCTGTCCCCGTTCCTGTACTGGTGGAGCAAGATGCCCGGGCACCCATTTTTCACCGGCATTGTACAGTTGCTGACTCTGACCGGACTCGTGTTTCTGATCCACCTGAACCAGGTCCTGCTGCGGCTCAGCACCATGCTGCCAGATGAAACGTTGCGCGCTGAAACGCGCCAGTTCGCCCCGATCAATCGCATTTTGCTCGGCGCGTCGGCGCTCCTGACCGTGGCGTACATCCTATTGACCAAGACAGGTGCGGCGCCGCCAATTTATCTACGCAGTGTCACGCTGGCCATTGAAGACAAAATCCTGTGGCTACTAGTGCCTTTCATACTGCTGCCTTTGGCCATGACCATGGCGCTGATCTGGAAAACGAAAGAAACGATACTCGAAAGCGTATTTAACAGCCTAGTGCCCCGTAACGAAAACGAACCTGCTCCGCGGTAACTCTATGCCTAAAGCTGAGCAACTGCAGTTGGGTGGCCCGGCACCGGGCGGATACGCGGCAATTTTGCCCGAAAACCTCGCTCGGGCCGTCACCCAAACACTTAAGGATTGGCGCAAAGCCAAAAAGGTGGCCGGGCTATGGGCCGGCGACGCGCGCCTTTGGACAGGTGCAGACGAAGCCGAATGGCTCGGCTGGCTCAGTATCGTGGACAAGCAATTAGCCGAGGCATCCCGCTTCGCCCAAATAGCTGCGGACGCACGAAGCGCGCGCTTCACACACGTGCTGTTGCTCGGAATGGGCGGCTCGAGTCTATGCCCCGAGGTCCTCAGCCACACGTTCGGGCACGCGCCCAACTGCCCCAAGCTGATCGTGCTCGATTCGACCGACCCGGCGCAGGTCAAATCTGTCGAAGGACAACTTGACCTCAATCGGACCCTTTTCATCGTCTCGAGCAAGTCAGGCACAACGGTTGAGGCCGACTGCTTGAGACGGTACTTTTTCGCACGCGCATCCGATGTGGCCGGCGCAGCTAAAGCGCCGCAACAATTCGCCGCGATAACAGACCCCGGCTCGCCCCTCGACACCGCCGCGCGCATCAACGGATTCAGGCGCGCATTCTACGGCGCGCGCAACATAGGCGGGCGCTTCTCCGCGCTGTCGGATTTCGGCATGGTGCCCGCTGCCCTGATCGGTGTGGACGTGCCCAAACTCCTCAGCCGCGCCAGCGCAATGGCGCGCGCGTGCAAAAGATTGGCCCCAGAACGGAACCCGGGCGCGGCGCTGGGGGCCATTCTCGGCGCGGCACACAACCTGGGCATGAACAAACTCACCCTCGTCATTTCCCCCGGCATCCAGCGGCTCGGCGCATGGCTCGAACAGTTGCTAGCAGAATCAACCGGAAAAGATGGCAAAGCGATCATCCCCATCGAACGCGAAGAATTGCAAGAGCCGGATAACTACGGCCCAGACAGGTTGTTCGTGTACATTCGCTTGGCCAGCGCCCCGGACGCC
>JANWZY010000154.1 GCA_025061935.1 Verrucomicrobiia bacterium | reverse complement strand
CTCAGTGCGCCCAAACTCGACAAAATTTTTGTCCCAGGTGGGACAAAAATTCTGAATTGCGCCGGCGCAGCTCAGGCCGGAGCCGCCGCATGATCGGCGCTTTTGCGACCGGACAGCTAAGATACTGAAGCATTTCCGCTGCTTGTGGGCTAAACCGCTCAAAATTTGCTAGGGCGATAGACCATAGCCCACTGTGTCCACGGTGGACGAAAGGCGCAAAAACCGCATACCAGTCCTAACCGGGACGACAGACCGCAAAAGCCACTGTCGCGGCGGCGTTTTTTCAGACGCAGCCAGGTTGCGCCAACGACAGTTACGGTTGCCAAACTGTGGCAGCCACGTTGTGAAAACGCGGAAGTCAGTAACCGGGTATGAGCCGCGCTGCGCTTTTACTGCACTTTAACAAGCGCAACTACGCGGGGCCAACCGTAGCCACGTTTGTAAAAACGTGGAATCCGCCCCGATTCCACTGCACTGGGAAATGCACGCAGGCCGTGCAAGCCCAAGGAAACGTGCGTTCAGCCTAAAGGCTGCACTACAAACAGGCTTTTGTCGGGCGCATGTTGCAGCGCGCGGATGTCGAAGGGCCCAACGCCGCCGAAACCACAAATCATGGCCCACAAAACCATTCAGCCTAAAGGCTGTACTACAAACAGGCTTTTGTCGGGCGCGCCTGGCGGCGGTTTGGCACACAACCTGGTTCGCACCGCGATAGGTGGCCGTTCACGGACTGCACAATGGCACTTGCCGTGGTGAGTGGAACTTTTCATTCACACCAGGCTTCAGCCCGGTTGTATTTTCCCGGACTGCCCAAACTAGACCGTTTCAACGATTTTACGCGCGCAAGCCAGGCTGCTGAAACTGCCCGCCGCTGCCAGTGCTTCATCAGCCGGCTGAACCCGGCCGCCAACGGAGTCGTATGAACAAGCATTGCCGACCGGGCGAGGCTGAACAGTGTGCCTGGCGTGACAGTCCCCGACTCGGCCTGCCCAATCCGGGTTGGCGCGGTCATTTCTACCTGTTCGAGACAGACAGGTTAACCCGCTCGATTTTCAGTCCGAACGGGTCGAACAGTCCCGGCGGCAAAGGATTCGTGCTAGTGGCAATCACTGGTGTGGCCGGCCTTTCCCCATGCACAAGCTCCATCGGGTCGGCCGGTTGCGCCGGCACACGATGCGTAATCAGAGGCGAGCTCGGCGGCGTCCATTCGGCGAACCGAGTGTAAACGATCCACCCGACAACAAGTGCGCACACTGCTGCGCCTGCGGCACCGGCAAGCCACGGACGCAACTCCAAGTACCGCCACAGCCGGACTATCCATGTGCGATCCTCGACAGACTCGGCAACCGCCCGCGCCGCGGTAAGCTTGCTCATGACCTCGCGCGTGAACCTGTGAAAAAACCCGGGCGGCGGGCACTCATACTTTTTCAAAGCGAGCAGCCGTCGCAGTTGATCGAAGTTGTCCGGTCCCGTCGCCATAGCGGTCACTTTAAGTAATCCGAGAGCAACGCCTGGAGCTGCTGCCGCGCATAGAACAGGCGCGAACGCACTGTGCCAACGTTGCAATCCATGATCCGCGCAATCTCTTCGTGCGGCAACCCTTGCACATCGTGCAGGATCACCACCAATCTATGGTTTTCAGACAGCTTTTGGAGAGCCTCGTTCAATCTTTGTTGCAGCTCCACCAGATTGACCTCGCGCCGCGGTGTCTTTTCCGAGATCAGCGCCACGATCTCCGGATCGTGCTCGGCATTGAAGTCTAAGTCGTTCAGGCTCATCTGGATGCGGCCCCGGTGCTGCTTGAGGAAGTTGATGGTCTTGTTTACGGCAATGCGGTAGAGCCAGGTAAAAAAGCTCGATTCGCCCTTGAACGTGCGGAGCGCATCATATGCTTTGATGAACGTTTCCTGCGCAAGGTCGCAGGCGTCCTCGTGATTAGCCGTCATATGGTAAATGGTCGCGTAGATGCGCTCCTGGTACCTGCGGACTAATTCCTCGAAAGCTTCAAGCTCGCCGGCCTGCGCGCGCCTGACCAGGACAAGATCGTCAATTGCCTGCTCAGGCTCGGGCGCGCCAACATCTTTGTTGACTGCGTTTGCGGCGGGATGGTTTGGAGCGCGGTTCGGCATAGCTGCGTGCTCAAGCAGCCGCGCGCGCGCAAAGCGTCCTGGCTTGGCACCGGAGGTAATCGGCCAGCTCGATCAGCCCCTGCTTGCCCGCGCCCAATCCGCTCAACGCGTCGCACGCAGCACGCAAATGTTTCTCGACCAATAGCGCCGCACGTCGCAGCGTCTGCGGCGTCGAAAGCATTGCTTGGAGACGATTAAACGTGCCCGGCGCCCAGTGCGCCAATAATTCGCGCAGTTCCTGACGCTGTGCCGCTGTGGCGTGCTCCCAGAAAAGCAGCACCGGCAGCGTCGGCTTGCCCTTGACCAAGTCCGTGCCGAGCGATTTGCCGGCTTCGGCCTCGGTGCCGAACACGTCCAGGCAATCGTCGTAAAGCTGGTAGGCCGTGCCGAGTGCAAGCCCGAACTTGCGCAGCGCCGATTGCGCTGTGGCAGGCGCACCGTTCAAAAACGCCCCAAGCTCGCACGCCAGCGCGAACAGTTCGCCAGTCTTCATCTCGAGCACACGCAGGTACTCGTCCTGCGGCAGGTCGAAGCTGTTCCGCTGATGGTTCTGCAAAATCTCACCTGAACACACCCGTTTCGTTGCCGCTGCCACTGCGCGGCACACATCTGGCGTCGGGTAACTCGCCGCAAGTTGCAGCGCTTGCGCGAACAGGCAATCGCCGAACAGCACTGCGGTTTCATTGCCCCAATTCGCGGCAAAGGTGAGCCGGCCGCGCCGTATCTCGGCTTCGTCCATCACATCGTCGTGCACCAAGGTCGCCAGGTGCACCATTTCGACAATTACAGCAGCCGTGACATGGGATTCGTTCAATCCGCCTGTGGCTTGCGCGCTTAAGCCCAGCAACGCCGGCCGGAGTTGTTTGCCCTGGCCCGTGAGCGCATATTCGGCGTAGGCGGCTAAGCCGGAATCGAACTCGCGAACCTCTTCAGCGAGCCGCGCTGTCACACCTGCGAGAAACTGCTCGACTGGCCCAGTGACACGCTTCCAGCCGCGTGCAGAATCATGCGTCCCGGTGGCGGCTGCGCCCGCCACCTTGGTTCCAGCCGCTAGCATGCAGAAAAAGTCTATCGAGCCGTACAACCAAAGTCAAACCGGTGCACAAAACTCGCACCCGTGCATGCGTGCAGGCGCGAACAGCTCAGTTAGCCGGTGCGCCAGATTCCTGCCCCTGCGCGCGCGCGACTATCCATTCGACGCGCACTGTTACGTCGTCGCCGGTGCGAATCAATCCTAGCGAAAGCGTCGGTGACGGCGGCGTGATCCCGAACTCGGTCATCTTAAGATTGGTTGTACCGGTCACCTTCAGCCTGGTCTGATCCAGCCGCTCGATTGTGACCGGCATCCGGTTGGTTCGCGTAACGCCTGCGACGGTCAACGCGCCTACCGCATCGAACTGAAACGCCGTGCCCGCGCCGGGGCTAACCGCTTTCGGCACAAGCTCGATCAGCCGATACTCGATGTTCGGCCACTGCGCCATTTTCATGTGCTCCTGCATCACCTCGTCCATCTTCTTAGCACCTACTGCCACCTGGCTTTTGAGCGTGCGGACAGGAATGGTCACCTCGACCCGCGGCGCGCGCGCACCAGGCGCCGCAACGGATGCAGGGAAATCTTCATCGGCTTCAATAAAACCTCTGATCACGCCACCCTTGACAGTCCAATCGTGAATGTTCGAGGTGCCGTCTATCTGGACTAGGCTGCCCGGCTGCGAATTGTACCGGACAAGCTTGACCGCTGAGTCCTGCGCCAGTACTGGCGCGGGGACCATCACCAGCCATACTGCGAGCGCAACGGCCTCAGACCATGTAAGCGTGCACGGCCATCCATGTGCGTTGGTACGCATAGCTCTCCCGTTCCGTTTGACGTTTCGAACGCTAGCCCAATTCAAACCACTCTGGCCTCAACTCCACTGGCTGGCCGGTCACCACAGCCTCGTTCGCCTTCAGCGCGATTAATGTGGCAATGAAACCCTCTCTGTAGCCTGCAGCAGGCCGCGCCTTGAAGTTGGCAGCCATGTGTTGCTCGAACGTGGCGCGGTCGGTCTGCCCATACGCCTCGGTAAAGTCATGAACCTCAGCCCTGAACTCAGCGCAATTCCCAACGAACGCCTCCAGCGCCTGATGCAATGGCGTCTTTTCGGGCGTAATCGGCTGCTGTCCCGGAGCCACGTGTAAAAGCTGTTTGCTCGAGTCGGCCGCTATCACTATGCCGGTCTCGCTGCTCGGCACAAACAACTCTTTCTTTGCGTACACTTCCCAACCAGCCAACGGGGAGTCAGGCTCCTTGAACAGCCACGCGCGGCTACCCCGCATCACCACGGTCGCGTTGGTACCGAAATAGACCTCCTGCTCGGCATCGAACGAGCTGCCAAGTGTAGCGTCGTAAAGCAGCCGAACCTGACCGGGAAACTCAACCACGAGCTGGACCGTATCAGCCACCTCCCTGCCGTCGGCCCAAGCGGCGATCGCCCCGTACCCGTGTACGCGCAGGGGCAGCCGGTTCAAGAACCAACAGACCTGGTCAAGCTGGTGAATCCCGATCTCGCCCACCAAGCCGGGCGAAACCGCCTTGTCGAGCCGCCAGTTTAACTCTTTCTCGCGCTCAGGGTTGGGCGACGCCGCGCGCCAGCTCTGTTTCTTGTGCCATTGCGCACGCACCATCACAAAGCTGCCAAGCTCACCAGAACGGATGTTCCGCTGCACGTACAGACGCTGGTTGTCCGAACGGTACTGCAAACCCGCCTGAAAGATTTGCTTATAGGCGGCGCGCGCCGCCCGCGCGATCTCGCGCGCGTCCTCGACCGTATGCGCAAGCGGCGCTTCGCAATACACATGTTTGCCCGCCTCCAGCGCAGCCAGCACAATCTCTTTGTGCAGGTGCGTGGGAGTAGCTACCAACACAGCGTCAAGCTCGGGCGCAGCAAGTAGCTCCCTGTAATTTTGGATTGCAGTAGCGCCAGGGGCCAGTCTTGAAGCCCGGCGCAGCGCCGCAGCGTAGGTATCGCAAATGGCGACCAACTCAGCCTGCGGCACCCGCTGCAAAGTGGCAACAAGCTCGCGGCCCCAGCTACCCAAACCAATGACACCACATTTGACCTTCGGCACGGCAGGCTTCTCATCCGCCGGCTTTTCAGGTTCCTGTCCCGGGACAAGCTCGATCCCGCCTAGCAGTGCGTAAGCAGCCGCTACCGAGCTTGCACCGATGAAATTCCGGCGGTTGAATCCAGGCTGCGCGGAGTGTTCGACCTTCATCGCCAGCCCATTACGTTTGCGTGGTCGTAGGCAAACATGCATGTTTCACTCCACCACCGGTCTACTGCGCTGCGCCAGCGGTTCCACTGCCTGCCGATCCCCCGGGTTCAAGTCCGAGCACCCACAATATCCCCCCTAGTAAATGTTTCTGGAACGCCTCGGCTGTGGCCGGGTCGTTCTTCCGCCCGCCACGCTCCCAGGCCGGGTCCCAAATATCCTCCCTGTGCCCGAGCGATGTGTAAAACACGCGCCCGCGCCCGTATTGCTTGCACCATGCGACCGGATAGTAGCCAGGCTCCTTAGTGTTCGGATGCCTGTCCATGCCCAGCAGACACTGCACCTTGTCACGCTCGAACCCGTTGAAAAGGTAAATCTCCTCGTACACGCGGAAGCTCTTCGGTAAATGCCGACACGCAGGATGCGTCGGGTCGTGATTAATGATCTCGACCTCGACCTGCGGCCCGTGCCACGCGAATTCGGCCCCCACCATTTGAATGTACGGGTCAGGTGGCTTGCGCCCGCGAAAAGTGTCGGTAGCAGCATGAATCCCAACAAACCCACCCCCATCTGCGATCCAGCGTAAAAATCCATCCTTGTCCGGCAACGGCAGCTCGCCGCTCGTGTTGTTAAAAATCACCGCATCGTAACGCCTCAGGCTCTCAGGTCGGAGCTTATCCAGCGCGGCCCTCAACGCCGCTGCGCCATCCGAGTCTTGACTCGGGCCGCCCGCTCCACCCTGCGCACCTACAGACTCGGGTGCGCGGATAAACTCGACAGTGAACGCGCCGCTGCGCCGTGCCAGCTCGGCTATGACCCGCTCGCCCACAGGAATGGCCGAATGCCTAAACCCAGCAGCCACGCTAACAACCAATACCCGCTTAGGCTCAACAGGCTTCATCTCAGCTCCGTGCACAGCCTCTGTACCAACGCACCCCGCCACAGCAACGCAACCAAGCAAGCCACCAACTATCCTGTTCGATAACGGCTTCATCGCTTTTGCACACATTTCCGGGCACGGCTCACGATACCCGACTTGGCCCACAACGAAAACCATTTTCTAACCCCGCCCGGACACAGCACCCACCAAAAAATCAACGTGCGGACCGACTGCGCCCCGAATGACCCGGCACCCGGCCGCAAATTCTCCAAGTTACTCGAACCTGCGGCTACATGCATGCACACCACAGCCAACCAATGGCCTGGCCGCGCGCCGTGCCAGAGTCGAAAAAGCGCATTCCCGCGTGCACCTCGATCCGATCCCGATGCCCGACTAATGCTGAACAAATCCTGGCGTCTTTGTTTCATTCGCAGCAACGAATGCGCAGCGCTTCTTGCACGTCGTTCTCGAACCACTCAACTCCAGGCGACCCTAAACCACCACAAAATCCCGCCCGTATCTGTGCTTGGCATAGCGCAGAAAAACAGGAAAGCGATACGATCCCAGGCGCGCTCCACAACCACAGCTACGGACGACTGGGCCGGAACAACATGCAACTCCACCCAGCCACCGCGCGTGAACACGCTCCCTACAGCCCAACCGCGTATTGCTCCGCTCGCCAACCCGCTGAAGCGGACATGCGGGTGCCAACCTTGCCCGACCAGAGGGGTGAAGCCTGACGCCTATGAGACCGCCGCAGAACAGCCATCCCAAGCGCCTTCCACACCTGCTTGACGGGCGATGCCACACCCCACTAGTCTGGCCGCGTATGCAACACGCTAAGCACGTACCCGCTTGCGCGATTGACCTTCGCTGCACAACACTCCTGTTAGGTTTGATGGGGCTTTCCCTCGCATGCATTTGCTCCTGCGCGACTGCACCAGCACCGTCCACGCCTGTGCGCGTTTCGAGTCCGGACGGACGCATCGGCCTCGAGTTCT
>JANWZY010000153.1 GCA_025061935.1 Verrucomicrobiia bacterium | reverse complement strand
CTTGACATTGCGCGCGGCAGCAGCCAAAACTCGGGGGCTTATGGCTCAAGTAACAAACAAGGATGCGTCTGTGCCGACGGCAGATTTGATGGACAGGATTGTGTCGCTGTGCAAACGGCGCGGGTTCATTTACCAGTCCTCAGAAATCTACGGCGGCATCAACGGGTTTTGGGATTACGGCCCGCTCGGCGTCGAGTTGAAAAACAACATCAAGATGCTCTGGTGGCATGCAATGACACGGTTGCGCGACGACGTCGTCGGCCTGGATGCGACCATCATTATGCATCCACGCATTTGGAAGGCCAGCGGGCACGTGGACACGTTCAGCGACCCGATGGTCGATTGCAAGAAGTGCAAGGGTAGGTTCAGGGCTGACCAGTTGGCCGAGACGCCATGCCCGCTCAAGCCCAGCAAAACGGTGGCCGAATGCGACGGCGAGAAGACCGAGCCGCGCCCGTTCAACTTGATGTTCAAGACCACGGTCGGGCCGATCGAGTCCGAGGAAAATGTAGCGTACCTCCGGCCCGAGACGGCCCAGGCCATATTCGCGCAGTTCAAGACCGTGCTCGAGACAGCGCGGCAGAAAGTGCCGTTCGGCATAGCCCAAATTGGCAAAGCGTTTCGGAACGAGGTCACGCCGCGGAACTATACATTCAGGTCACGCGAGTTCGAACAAATGGAGCTCGAATTTTTCATCCGGCCAGATGAAGCGGTAGAGGCCATCGCTGGTCGCGTATTGGAGCCCGACGAGATTGACCTGACCGACCCGCGCCCGGACACAACTGCCTGGGGGTGGAAGGCGTGGCTCAAGTATTGGGTCGCGCAGCGTATGCGCTGGTATGAGAGCCTCGGGCTGCCCCGGGCCAAACTGGTTGAGTACTGGCAAAAGCCTGATGAATTGGCACACTACGCCAAAGCGTGTGTGGATATACTGTTCAAGTTCCCGTTCGGTAAGCGCGATGCGAGCGGCGAGCTTATCGGCGAAGAGCTCGAGGGCATAGCGGCGCGGAGCGATTTCGATCTGAGCCAGCACCAGCGGTTCAGTGGCAGGCCCATGACGGTGTTCGACGAAGAGCTCAAAAACGCCTGGGGGAAGCTGGCACCGGACAAACAATCTGCGCTGCGCAGCAGGTATCGGCAAAGCCGACTGGATTACTACCTCAAGGCTGGGGAGCCGCCGGAAAAGGCGCGCGCGTTAGCCGATGCGGATGCGGAAGCGTTTACAAAGGGCTATTACATCCCGCATGTGATCGAGCCGAGCGCTGGCGTGGACAGGCTCGCGCTCGCGTTGATCTGCAATGCTTACGACGAAGACACGGCTCCGGACGAGCATGGCAACCCTGAACCGCGTGTAGTGCTCAGGTTCCAGCCGCGCGTCGCGCCAGTTAAAGTTGCCGTGTTCCCATTGTTGAAGAACAGGCCCGCGCTGGTGCAAAAGGCGCGCGAGGTGTACGAGCTATTACGGCCGCACATGAAAGCTTTCTATGATGACGCCGGCGCGATCGGGCGTCGTTACCGGCGGCAGGACGAGGCCGGTACGCCGTACTGTGTCACAATTGACTTTGAGACGTTGGGCGAGAAAGCCCCGGAGTTGCGCGACACTGTGACTGTACGTGAGCGCGACTCGATGAGGCAGGACCGGGTCAAAATTTCTGAGCTGGTCGGGTACCTGTTGGAAAAGATCCGCTGACACACCGTGTGCCCGGCGGCGCCCGGTGACCGTGGCCTGGTGCTGGGGCAGTAACAACGCGCAGGTGGCGCGGTCCCCGTGCGAGGTCGAATGGCGCAGCAGAGCCACTTTTGACATGTGCCGGGTTGTGCGCGCGGCCAGCCCGTAAACGCACAGTTGGGCAAGCTTTGCAAGGGATTGTCATGGGTTACTTCTCCGCTCTGGAGCGCTTGTGTCGCCGGATATGATGCGAGCCGGCAGATGAGGGAGTGACAGATTAGATACGCTGGTCGTACAGATGGCGATTCACTCGGCTGCTTTGAGCAGCGAGGCACGGTATTGCTTCGGTGACATCCCGACGTGTTTCTTGAATGCCATGTAAAAGCTGTTCGCGTTTTGGTACCCGCACATGTTGGCTAGCACATCGAGCTTTTGCTCCGAGTCGGCGAGCAGCCGCTTGGCGCGCTCGATTCGGACTCGGACCAGCTCGTCGCCCGGGGTGCGACCGATATGCTCGAGGAACGCCTTGTGCAACCCGCGCCGCGACATGCCCGCGACCACGACCAGGTCCTTGACCGTGATCGGCTCATGTGCGTGCGCCCAAATGAATCGGAGCGCGTTGGCTACGCCTTTGTGGTTCACTGCCAGCAGATCGCTGCTTTTGCGTGGAATCACGCCTGCAGCAGGGATGCGGATTGGCTTTTCAGGGGGCGGTTCACCACTCATGAGTGCGTCGAGCAGTTCGGCGCCGCGGTACCCCATCATTTCGAGATTGGTATCCACGCTCGAGATGGGTGTGTGCATTGCGTCCGGGGCGAGCAAGTAGTTTTCGGCGCCCACGATTGCAGCCTCTTCCGGCACCGCGATGCCGGCGGCCTCGCAGGCATCGAGCACATCCAACGCTTGGTCATCGTTTGCGGCAAATATGCCTACCGGCTTGGGCGCGCGCTTAATTTCTTCTGCCAGCCAAGCGCGGCGCTTGCGCCATTGCGTGCGGTCGGTGGTAAATGCCGGCGACTGCCACCAGCGCAACCATTTGCATGTGTAGCCTGCATTTGCCAGCGCCTTGACAAACCCTTCCCCCCGTTCTTCGTATGACCAGTTGTTAGTCTCGCTGTAAAACATGAAATGCCTCAGGCCGCGTGAGAGGAAGTGCTCGGCTACAAGTTGCGCCGCGTGCGCGTGGTCTTCGAGCACGCGCGCAAATTTCAGGTGCGGCCGGCGGAAGCTGAAATCCACGGTCGGTTTGCGCGCGTGTTTGACAAACTCAGCCAGGTCATCGCCCGCGCCCAACCAGGCCAGAATGCCGTCGCCTTCCCAGCCCCACGGAATGATCCGCTCGCGCGCGAAATTGGCGAACAACTGCCAGCCGTGTTCAAGCGCGTACTTTTCGATGCCACGGTGGAGACGATAATCGTACCAGCCCAGAGCGATTAGAACGCGCTTTGGACGCCGCCTGACCATTCCGCCTAAAATTTAACCGGCTGCGCGCCGCGGCACAACCGGTTTTAGCCGCCGCGATAAAGAATCGCGCGCGGCCGGTTGGGAAACTCGTTTACGGGAGCGTTCCGCTCGGTCAGAATGGTGCTGCAGTGCCCTGTTGACAGAGGGCCACTTGGAAAATGGACACGCCAAAGAGAGGTTTGGATTTGACCAAGCTCAGAGTTCGGCCGCTGGCTGAACGCAGGAGCCTAAGTCAGCTTGAGCAAATTTTGATCGATCCCGATGCTTCCCCGCCGCCTTGCCCCGCAGGCGCGGCGGCGGTGATCCGCGACTGTGCCCATGCCATCAAGGCTGCGCGGTCAATTGGTGCCACCGTGCTGCTGATGTATGGGGCACACTTGGTCAAAAACGGGCTTGGCGCGGTGGTTAATCGGTTGATCAGCCGCGGCTGGGTCACTCATTTAGCTACAAACGGGGCCGGTGCGATCCATGACTGGGAGCTTGCATTCTTCGGTCGTACGGAGGAAAGCGTGCGCGAAAACATAGCCAGCGGCACGTTCGGCGCATGGGATGAAACGGGCCGATTTATCCATATTGCGCTGCTGGTCGGTGGTTTGCGCCGGGAAGGTTTCGGGGCAGCTCTCGGCAGATTCATTGCCGAGGACGGGACTGAGTTACCGAACCCGAGTGAGCTGCGGGAAAAGTTGGAGCGCGCGCCGGCGGACGCCGCTGCGCCGGCTATCGCCGAACTGCTGCATGCAATGCAGAAGCATCAGTTGGCTCATGGCAGATTGACGGTCCTGCACCGCAGCAAGCACGGTTCGGTCCTTGCAACTGCGTTCGAGCACGGAGTGAATCTGACGGTGCATCCAGGCATAGGGTACGACATAATCTCGTGTCATCCGATGTTCAACGGTGCCGCGATCGGCCGTGCAGCTCAAACAGACTTCGAGCTATTAGCGGGGGCAATTGACCGGCTCGACGGTGGGGTCGTCCTAGCGGTTGGCTCTGCGGTCATGGCGCCGCAGGTGTTCGAGAAAGCCATCAGTTGTGTAAACAACCTGCGCGTGCAGCAAGCACGGGAAGTGGTACGAAATCATGCCATTTACGTGGTGGATATTCAGGACGCCGGCGGTTGGGATTGGTCCCGGGGCGAGCCGCCGAAGACCAGTCCGGCTTATTACCTGCGGTTTTGTAAAAGCTTCGCACGAGCCGGCGGTTCGATGCGATACGTGCAGTGTGACAATGTGGTTTTCTTGCATAATCTGCTGAGTCAACTGGAACGTGGCTGACCAGGTAACCCCAACAGATTCGGCGCCAATCGGCTCGCAACGAACGCCCGACTTTGGGGTGGGGCTGCGCATAGCCGGCATCGTGGCAATTGTGTTGGTAACAGCGCTTGCCTATTGGCCTGCGCTGGACGGGGACTTTATTTGGGACGATGACGCTTACGTAACCCGGAACCCGCTGTTGACCGAGCCTGATGGGCTTTACCGTATCTGGTTCACTGCGCACAAGCAGTCGCAATACTTTCCGCTAACCTTTACCACGCTGCGGTTCGCGTATCAGCTCTGGGGGTTAAACTCGGTCGGGTACCACGCGCTAAACATTGGTTTGCACTGCGTTAATTCGTTGCTTGTTTGGGTGTTATTAAGGCGATTGGCCGTGCCCGGCGCGTGGCTCGCCGCGGCAATTTTCGCACTGCACCCGGTGCAGGTCGAGTCAGTGGCCTGGATCACCGAGTTGAAAAATGTCCAATCGACCCTGTTTTACCTTTTGGCTGTGCTTGCATGGTTGAGGTTCGTCGAGTTAAGGGGAACAGGTCGGTGGGTGTATTACGCGCTTGCATTGGTAGCGCACATGCTGGCGCTGTTTAGCAAAACCACCGCGTGCACACTGCCGGCGGCGCTAGTGTTGGCTGCGTGGCTCCGGGGCCATAAGTTTGCATTTTCTACCGTGCTTCATGTCGCGCCATTTGCGGTTGCGGGTGTGGGGATGGGGTTGGTGTCCGTCTGGTGGGAGGGGCATTTGGGCAATTATGCGGTTGAATCAGGGGCTGAATACGGGTTAGTCCACAGGTTACTGATCGCGGCGCGCGCGGTGTGGTTTTATGCAAGCAAGGTCGTATTGCCGTTTAACCTGACGTTTAGCTACCCGAAGTGGCATATAGACCCTGGCGAACCGATCCAGTACGTGTGGGTGGTTGCGTGCGCAGCCGTCGGGCTTGGCTTGTGGGTAGCGCGACACCGGGTCGGGCGCGGCGTGATTAGCGGTGTGGTGTTCTTCGTAGCAGCGCTGTCGCCGTTGCTCGGGTTCTTCTGGCTGTACACCTTCAGGTACACGTTTGTAGCGGACCACTACCAATACCTCGCATGTTTGGGGTTGATCAGTATAGCGGCAGGGGCAGCGGCGAGACTTGCGGCGTCGTGGCCGGTGTACATTAAGGGCGCGGTTGCGGCGCCTGCACTTGGTGGATTGGCTTGGCTCACTTGGCAGCAGGCACACATTTACAAAAACCTGGAGTCGCTTTGGCGCGATACGATCGCAAAAAAACCCACTAGCTGGATGGCGCACAAAAAAAACGGGCGTGTTCTCTGGGCCCCAGGTGAGCGTGCGGAAGCCCAGAGGTTTTATCGAAAAGCGCTGAGTCTGAATCCGGACTATCCAGAAGCATGGAATAATCTTGGGAAAGCGCTGGATGCGCGGGGCGAGCTTCACGAAGCTGAGCAATGTTTCAGACGTGCGCTTGCGCTCAAGCCGAATTTTGCTGAAGCAATGAGCAACCTCGGGGGCGTGTTGATGGCCAAGGGTGAGTTGCAGGAAGCGCTTGAACTGTTGACACGCGCGGTCCAACTCGCGCCGGGGCTGGCGGAGGCGCACAACAATCTCGGTGCTGCGCTCAAGTACGCGGGCGACCTAGGCAGGTCTATTCATCATTATCGTATCGCGGCAGCGATTCAGCCGACAAACGCGCAGATTCGGGCTAACCTCGGGTTTGCGCTCGCCTTAGCGGGTCAGGCCGCCGAGGCCGCCGCGGAGCTTGAGGCCGCGTTGGAGTTCGACCCCGAAAACGCATACGCACACCGGGCGTTGGGGAGGGTACGGCTCGCAGAAGGCCGGTTCCAGGAGGCTGTCGCGTACCTGCGCAACGCTGTGGATGCAGTCCCCGATAACCCAGTCTTCCGCGTCGAGCTTGCTGACGCGCTGATGGCTACAGGCAACGCTATGGCGGCCAGCACTAACTACGAGGCCGCCGTCGCGCTTGCGCCGCGTGACCCCGAAGTGCGATTCAAGCTCGGCCTCGCCCTCGCTTTGGCTGGCGCAGTAGAACGCGCGGTGGCCTCATGGCGCACAACGCTCGAGTACGCGCCAGACCACATCGGCGCGCTCAACAGCCTGGCATGGGTCCTAGCCACTACGACAAACGGCGCAGTTCGCAACGGCGCCGAAGCGCTCGAATTGGCCGGCCGCGCCGCTGAACTGACGAACAGGAAAAACCCCGCCGTGTTGGACACGCTCGCCGCAGCAGCCGCGGAAACAGGCGCGTTCCAAGAGGCCGTTCAAACGGCCCAGGCCGCGCTCGAGTTGGCCACGGCCGCAGGGAACCTGCGGCTGGCCGAGCAAATTCGGAAACATTTGGATGCTTACCAACGCCGCTTGCCTTGGCGTGAGTGATGCCTCCCGTGTGGCGGAGCGACTCGCATCGGTCGCGTTCGCGATTGCCACCCTCATGTTTTCCCTCGAACCCAGCAGGAACGATAGAATTTGTGCTCAAGCGCGGGCGCAACAAAGGCAACTCTCGGACAGGTAGAGCAACCCAAGGCCAACAGCTAGAGATTTCTGTCCCTCGGGTACGGATTTGTCCGGACACAGTACTGCCGTCCCTACCGGGACTGTTGCGTGGGCTTAGGCGCCTTTTAGCCCACCACTGACGTGGTGGGGTATGGTTGACGCGGCTTGCAGCGCGCGGGGTGTCTGCGCGCCAGAAGCCAGACAGGGCACCAGACACTAGCCCACCGTGTCAATGGTGTGTGAACCGGGCACCCAAATACCCTCAAGTCCCGAAATGGACGACAGCCGCACGGTTCCGTCAACATTCCACACCTGCGAAGCGCCGCGCTCGGGCGTGGCCGTTTCTGACGGCACATGGTTGAGGTTGGCCGGTTACATGCCAGTTATGGTGC
>JANWZY010000152.1 GCA_025061935.1 Verrucomicrobiia bacterium | reverse complement strand
ATCCCCCACAATTCAAAATTTTTGTCCCACCTGGGACAAAAATTTTGGAAGCCGAGCGGCGACCCGGCCTGCCAACTGTTCAGCAAGCTGGTTCGGTGTCGCGCTAACAGGCTTTTGCGAGCTGCCTTTTGGGCTGCTGCGCAAATTTGTGAGGCACTGCTGGGAAGCGATAGAAACCGGAACCTACCACGGCAGTAGCGCGCAAGCAGGCAAACTAGACCAAGACCAGGTTAGGAAACGGAAGGGTAGATGCGTCTGCTGTACAGTCCTCAGGCTGAATGGTTCGGACTCCGAGCCGCGCATAGATGGATATCGCGCCGTGGAGTGTCCGAAGACTGCGCCTTTGCGCTTGCTGGACCGCTTTTGCTCATCGGGTCGGCACACGCGGCCTTGCGGCACGTGCCCAAGAAAGCTCCGCAGATGCACCGACTTACCAGCGGTGCCCTTAGCCCCGGCAGGCATGCCCCAACACACAACTGAAATGCAGCATCCTGGAACATGGGCGCGCAAAGGACCCGGTGCATCCAGGCACGCTGTTTAGCAGGGTATTGTTGGTTTGGCGCAGCGATAATATTAGGCTTGGTGCAGGGCGCGCTAAATGGCATGTTGGCCACGGTTCAATATGAGTGACGTTCCCAAAAACGATACACGTGTGCGACGGTCTGGGCGGTGGGTGCGCAGAGTATTAATTGGGTTGGGCTTGTGCGCCGTTGTGTTGGTTGCCGCGTATTTGGTGGCCACAAGCGCGCCGTTTATCAAAGCAATTGTGTTGCCGCGACTGGGCCGGCAATTAGGTGTCGAACTTACCGTTGCTGACGCGTCGGTCCAGCCGTTCAAACTGGTGTTGCTCCGCGGAGTCAAAGCCCAGCCCCCCGATCACGCACCGGTGTTTAGCGCGAGTGAAGTCCGGGCGCGGTATTCCCTGTGGAGCATTCTGCGAGGCAAACTTACCGTGCACGAGCTAGCGGTCGAGTCGCCAGTGTTCACGCTGATTCAGAACGCCGACGGCACGTCGAATCTAGACCCTATCCGTACTGCGCTGGCGAAACGCGCCGCACCGGCTGCAGCGCAGCCGCCGGCCAAGCCACTTCAACTCGATATCGGAAGAATTGCGATCAACAAGGCTGCTGTGGAAGTGGTGGAGCGCCGAAACGGGGCGGTAGTGAACCTAAGGAGGGTGACCAACATTTCAATTGCGATCTCGGACCTGAGGGACGGTCATACCGCGCGGCTCACAATTGAGGGGGATGTGCACGTAGCCCAGGGCACTGGCATAGCAGCACTTGCGGGAAAACTGTCTGGCGAATTCGCTTTCGGACTGCTTACCAACGCGCGCCTGCACTCGATTTCAGGCAAGGCACAATGGCAAGTGACCTCGGCCTCAGGCAATTTGAGTGAGCTTGCGCTGCTCCGCGCCGAACTTAAATGCGACGTCAGACCGACCGAGATTGCTGAGGTTAGCCTGCGCTTCTTCAGGTCCACCAATCCGCTGGGACAACTCCGGCTTAGCGGCACGTTCGATGTGGAGAAAGCCGCGGGCGACTTAACCGCCGAAATTCTGAATCTAGATAAGCACGTGTTGAACCTAGCTGGCGCAGCAGGCGGGCTCGACTTCGGTCCTACGAAAATTAACTCGACAAATCGTATCCGAATTGCCCCGGCTGCAGCTCAAGTCTCCGTTGCAGGCCAGCTCGATGTGCGGCAGCTCAGCGTCAGGATGCATGACCAGAGCACTCCGGCGTTAGACCTGCAGGCCAATTACAGCCTCAACATTGACCGCATCGCCAAGCGCTTGGAGCTTTTGGAGTTGACCATCTCAGGCGTGCAAGGCCGGCGCCAATTAATTGACGCGCGATTAGCACGGCCAATGGCAGTCTCTTGGGGGACTGGCATAGCAAATGTGCCCGACTCGGCGTTCGAGCTCCAAATAACCGGAATTGACCTTGCCGATTGGAAACCGTTCATTCGCGGGATCACCCCCGCTGGTAGTGTAGACTTACAGGCGAAACTGGCCACTGAACAAGGCGGGAAAATTTTGCGGTTCGCGTTCGGCGCCAGTGCCACCGCCGCCGAGCTGGTGCTCGGCACGAATCGTGTCGGCGGATTGAGCGCCAAAGCGCAAATCCGTGGCTACACCGAGGCGCTTAAACGAGTTGTGTTGAGTGAGTTTCGAGCTGATGCCGCCGCGCGCGGCCACGAGGTTTTTGCCTTGGCCGGGGCAGGTAATTTCGACATCGCCGGGCAGCTCGGGGAAGCACAGCTCAGGCTTAAATGCGCCCTACCAGCAATCACGGCCCTGCTCGCAAACAACGACTTGAATCTGCAGTCCGGTACAATTGTGCTCGAGACGCGGTTCGGTCAAACCCAGCAGACCCAGCGTGTCGCGGGGACGCTCCAGCTTGATTCGGCAAGCGGCCGCATCGGTCCCAGCGAGTTCACCGACTGGGCCGCTTCTGCCGAGTTCGACCTCAGCCGCGAAACTGGGCAAATCGAATTTAAGCGCATTAAGTGCGGGTTCTTCCAAGGGGGCAAGCCATGCGGCGACGTAGTGCTTAATGGCAAATTCAGCATAACCGGCCGCAGTGGCGAAGCGAATCTGCAACTGACCGGCTTAACCGAGCGCGCACTGGCGCCGCTGCTAGGGCCGATGCTGAAAGAGTTCAAATTGGCGAGTGTAACAATGAATGGCACTGTGGCAACAAAGCTGGAACAAGTGCGTACCGGGTCCGCAAAGCTCGAGTTGCAAATCACAAATCTGGTGATGGCAGATTTGCAAGGCCGGAAGCTCTCGCCGCCGCTCGGGGCCAAATTGGTCGTGGATAGCCTGATCCAGACTCAAGCAGTCGAACTACGGCAATGCGAGCTTACGCTCGATCCCACCCCGCGGGCCGCCAATAAAGTAAGTGTTGCGGGCAGTGTGGCTGCTGCAGGAGCTGGAGCTGTCTCTGGCACGTTGCGCTTAACCAGCGATGCGCTCGATCTGACCCCGTTCTATGACGCATTCGCAGGCTTCGGCGCGCAAAAAGCACCCAGCCGCGGCACGCCTCCGCCTGCACAAGAGCAAACTGAGCCTGAGCCGGTACAACTGCCATTCGCCAATTTGAGCTTGGACTTAGCCATTAAAAAGCTTTACTTGCGCGACGTCGAAGCGGCCAACCTTCTTGTGCGCGCGCAGATTCGCGGCGCGCGCGTATCAGTTGATCCCGCGCGTCTTGAACTGGGCAGCGGCAGGGTCAACGCCAAGTCCGACCTCGACTTGGGCGTGCCGGGTTGGAGCTACGAGGTAGCCTTCAGCGCGGCAGATGTGCCAATCGCACCTTTGGCGAATTCCTTTTCAACCGATTACCGCGGCCTGGCGTCGGGCAGGCTCTTCGCCGAAGCAACCATAAAGGGTAGGGGGATAACAGGCAGCAGTCTGCAGCGCGCGTTAACCGGCGCAGCGTCAATCACATTGACAAACGCAAACGTGCAAATGGTCGGGCGTAAAACCCGCTTACTGGTCACACCGATAGCGCTGGTCCTCGGGCTGGAAGAGCTTACGCGCGCTGCTGTCACCGGCGTAGATGCGCGGCTTGTCGCCGGGAACGGCGCGATCAGGCTAACGCATGCCGAGGTCGTCAGCGACCTGTTTGTTGCGCGAACTGGCGGCGAGATACTAATCGCGCCTAGATTGCCCGAATCGCGCATTACCGACTGGCCGGTCAACATAGCGCTGCGGCGCTCACTGGCTGAAAAAGCGCGCCTCATCGCGCCGGGTACGGATGCGGACGCGGCTTTTATTCACTTGCCCATTTTCGCTAAGCTCGGTGGCACAGTGTCGCAACCGGAAGCAAAAATAGACAAGCTCGTCATCGCAGGGATGATTGCAAAGGCCGCAGGCGCAATCCCGGGCGTGGCCGGTGACAAGGCCGGCGCGATACTCCAGGGTGTAGGGGGACTCTTGACCGGTCAGTTCCCGGGCCAGCCCGGCACGGCCACTAACCAAGTGCCCACGAACGGTGCGCCGGCCAAGCCGGTGCTTCCACTTAATCCGCTCGACCTATTCAAAAGGCGTTGACGGCGGCGCGTCCGGCGCGGCCACACCCTGTCACATATCCCGCTCGGGAACCATTTGAAGCAGGCTCTCACATGGTCTTTGCCAACACCCGCCTTTTTTGATAGGAAACGCGCTCGTGGACGCTGTAATCGAATACTTGCGAACGAACCAACAGCGGTTCTTAAAAGAACTGTGCCAGTACCTACGCCTGCCAAGCGTGTCAGCGCAGTCGGCATACAAAAAAGAAGTTGCGCGTTGCGCAGCCTGGCTCGCCGCGCACTGCACCCAGCTCGGGCTCGAAACCCGTGTTTTTAAAACAAAAGGCCACCCAATTGTTATCGCGAAGACACCGGCGGACGCCGTTGCGCCCGTGCGCCCAGGCTCCCGCTTGCCACACTTCCTCGTTTACGGCCATTACGACGTGCAGCCGCCAGAACCGCTCGAGCTGTGGCATCATCTTCCGTTCGAGCCGTACGTTAAAGGCAGACGTATATACGCGCGCGGCGCAGCAGACAACAAAGGTCAACATTTCGCCCACCTAAAAGCAGTTGAGGCATACTTGAAAACCAAAACCCCTTTGCCATGCCACGTAACTTTCCTGATCGAAGGAGAGGAAGAAGTCGGGAGCCCCAACCTCGTGCCTTTCCTGCATGCGCACAGGAGCGAACTGGCCGCAGATGCTATCATAATCTCTGATACCGGCATGCCGGGCTTACGCTACCCAGCCCTTACATATGCATTGCGTGGTATCATCTCGTTCGAAATCACGGTTCGCGGCCCGAAGTCGGACCTGCACTCGGGCATTTACGGCGGCGCCGTGGATAACCCTGCCATGGTCCTTTGCAGCTTGCTCGCGAAAGCGCGCGGACCAGACGGTCGGGTCGCGATTCCCGGGTTTTACGACGACGTAGCACCGCTTACGCAATTCGAACGGCGGCAGCTTGCACGACTGCCGCTAAAAGAGCGTGATTTCAAACGGCTGCTCGGCGTCCCTCAGTTATTTGGCGAGGCCGGGTACTCGACCGAAGAACGTCGGAGCGCGCGCCCTACATTTGAGATCAACGGGTTGACCAGTGGTTACCAGGGCGAAGGCAGCAAAACGATCATTCCTGCTTGGGCGCGCGCAAAAGTCACATGCAGGCTTGTGCCTAACCAGCATCCGGGCCGGATCAGGCAACTAGTGCTTGAGTTTTTCAGGCGGGAATGCCCACCCACAGTCCAGCTCGAAATCAAGTCCGGCTCGGGCTCGGCACCGTACATGATTTCGCCTGAAAGCCCGCGCGCAAAAGCAGCGCTCCGGGCACTGCGGGCAGCATTCGGCCGCGAACCGCTACTGATGCGCGAGGGCGGTTCGATCCCGATTGTCCCCCAGATGAGTAAGGTCCTCGGCGCAGAGGTGATTCTTTTGGGGCTGGCCCTTCCCGACGCCAATGCGCACGCCCCGAATGAGAATTTCGACGTGCGCTGTTTCGCCAAAGGACAACTGTTGAGCGCTTACCTTTGGCAGGAGTTACCGCGCCCAGCCGAATGAAAAAGGTTTGGGCACCCACACCGGGTGCCCAAACCTTGTACCTAAGAACTGTCAGAGCTCAACCGCCCAAAATCACGGGATCAGTATTACATTCGAGTATGTCATACCACCCACAGATGTGCCCGGGTCACCGGTCGTCCGCACAGCTTCCCGGAACTTGGCAGAGGTGAACTGTTGCACACTGCCATCGCCGAGCAAGATGTTCCCCGCACGGGTGTGCATTTTGTCGGTGAACCCGTAAGTGGTATCATTGATGCCGCTACCCGTCGGAGCGGGAAGGAACACGCATTGACTTGGACCGTACCCATAATTGCCATTAGCGGTCATTGCCGCGGTGGGAGCAATAGAAGGTTGGATCCTGAAGATATTTCGGTCGCCGCCCAAGAACATTGCGGGTTGTGTCTCATCCGCGTCGCGGCCAACGAAGAACGACACGTTAGTATTGTTGAACCACGGGCAAATACCGGACGTCGCGTTCACTGGATAAAGCCCGAAGTTCGTCCCTGGATTCCGCTCGTCCGCAGGGCATACGACTATCTTCGGCACGCTAAGCTCGTTCGACATTACACCATATATGTGATAGATGTAATTTGCGGCGGGGGTGTTCGCTCCCCCAGGATTCAGATTTTTAAGGTTCTGTATCTCTACTGTCCCGCCTTGAGTCGCTGGCAAACTCTGTGGGAAACGATCATTATTGTCGTTCGCAAACACGCGGTAAGCCAACCCAACCTGTTTTAGATTGTTAACGCACTGAATCCGTTGCGCCTTTTTCTTTGCCGCAGCTAGTGCAGGCAGAAGCAGGCCCGCCAAGATCGCGATGATCGCGATCACGACCAATAGCTCAATCAGCGTAAATGCAAGCCAATTTTTTCTCTTGTTCATACCACTTCTACATTTTTCGTGTTTCTCGACCCGAGCCGCGGCCTGCCCTCACCAGCCGCGCGTTCTGCCCGGGTCTCCAATGGCGCTAAGCAGCACTAATGCCAACGCAATTTACCCGCATAAATACAGGGGTTTCTGAGCGCTTAACTGAATCCGATGCGCGAGTTTCACGCGCATGTGCGTGAGCCTCACGCGCCGGTGGGCAGTCCGAGCTTGAAAGCGCATACGTTGCCCACTTGGAGAAAGGCTCTGTGTACCAATCTCCGGTGTCATAGCCCATGAGACTCCGGGTGGTACGCGGTTTAAAGGATAGTTTCTGCGTACCCGCTTTTGCGCTGAACGGATAAGCACCGCGGACAGAGGTGACTTTTAGCCCCGTAGGCGTGTAATTTGAGCTGCTTGCACGCCCGGTGCGACAATTTGGCGCAGCTCGGTTAACCCCGACTTGAAAAAATCTGGGCTCTTGGTACTGCTAAGTGCGCATGCAACACGCGGTCAGCCTAGTCTTAGCGGGTGCACTGGCAGCGGCAAGCGCCGCATTGGCAGGATTCAACTCGACCGAAGTCAATTTGGAATATGTGGTGCGGCTGGCGGCGCAGCGCGCGCGCAAGCCTTTCCATTCGCCCAAGGCCGATTTACCCGAATTCTTGCGCCAGCTCGACTACGATCAATACCGCGAGATCGAGTTCAGGCCCGAAAAAGCGCTGTGGTTGGAAGAAAACCTACCGTTCCGAATCCATTTTTTCCACCCGGGCTACCTTTACCAAGAGCCTGTGCGCATCTACGAGTTCACACTCACCCGCGTCCAGCAAGTCCGGTTCGTACAGGATTTTTTCAACTACCGGAGACTGCGTTTGCCTAAGAAAATTCCGGCCGATACAGGCTATGCGGGGTTCA
>JANWZY010000151.1 GCA_025061935.1 Verrucomicrobiia bacterium | reverse complement strand
ACCCGCCACCCATGCCACCGGCCTGACCGCCTACCACATCAACCCGCGCAACGTACGCACCCACAGCGCCGCCCATGCCGCCCATACCCATGCCACCGAATCCGCCCATACCCATGCCACCCATGCCCATACCGCCGAACCCGCCCATGCCCATGCCGCCAAATCCGCCCATGCCCATGCCACCCATGCCTATGCCCAACGGCAAATAGCCCACGCTTTCTAGCCCTTGCACGAACGTGTTCGGGTCAACTCTGTAAGTGCGGATGTAAAGCGGCTCAGGCTCGGGTCTTTTCGCCGAAAACACGACCGCGTAGTCCTCGATCGAGTACTTAATTGGCTGGTCAGCGGTCTTGGTAATCGCGTCCAGCACGTCAGCCGCACGCACGTTACTCAGCGGCGGGAATATCCTTATGCGCACTGTGGTCAGGTCAATCTCCTCCGCCGGTGCGGCGGCCACCATTTGCTGAGCCGCAGGAGCTCCACCCTCGCCCGCATATCCGCCAACTGCGGTCGTGTCCACTACCACAGGCGCAGCGTGCTCACGCATTATGAGGAAATTGATTCCTTCCCCTTCCGGGTCGCGCCGCTTGATCTCTGCCGCAAGGTCTCTGAGCACCTCGGCAAGTTCCAACCCGTCATATTTGATCTCATTTGGCGGCTGCCCGAGCCGGATCCGGTTCAGCTTGCTAATTATTTTCTGACGGCCCTGGCCCGTATGCACAAGATTGGTGCGGGCATAAGGATTGGGCACCGGTAGCTGCAAATGTTTTGCGGGCCGTTCCCACGCCTGCTCGACCTCGACCATGTATTTCCGCGCGTCGGAGTCGTGCGCACGCGCAGCCCGGGTAAACCGTGATTCCTGCACCAAGTTTAAGTAATACGAAGCAGTCGTGTTTGCGGGGTCAAGCTTGATAGCCTCGCGCAGTTTGGCCTCTGCCTCGTCCAATTGTCCCATTTCCCACAGCAGCCTACCGTCTTGGACCAACCTCGCGGCTGCGAGCCGGTTGCTCTGGACAACAGGCATAGCATCAACCACTTCACGGTTGGGCCGCAGCGCCTCGGTTTCAGCCAGGAGCCGGTCATTTTCGCGCTTGAGCGCCAACACAGTCTCGTTCTTCGGGTCCACACGCAGCGCCGCGCGCAGTTGCGCATCCGCCTCCGGATAATCGCGCCGCTTGCTCGCTTGCTTGGCCAGCTCGACCCGCACAGCCACCAGTCGGCTCACAACTGTTTTCGTCTCTGCTTCGACGCCTGCCCCAATGCTCCCGATCAGCTCGTAGCAAGCCTCGTAAAGCTTTGCTGCTGTGGCCAAGTCGTTCCGCTGTTCCGCGCGCTGGGCCTCTTCAATTTTTTGACGCAATTCGACTGTGCGCGCTTGCCGGCGCACGGCCTCGCGCACGGCCCGGTCGGTGTCGTTCATATTCGCGCTAGCTTGTCCCAGCGCGCATGTCACACCCCAAACTGCTGTCAGACCTACTACTATCAGGCTAGTTCGCAACATAAATCATTCTGGCGCTTTGTACCTTTTGCTCGTCTTTTTGCCCGTTGACCTCGACGACAATACAACCTCGAACTCGTTGGTTGCAATCGCATTAATTCCCGTGATTGTAAACTCGTCACCACCGAAAGCAATCGTGTTGCCCTTGCGCCGGTTCGCCCAGACACGGCCACTGGGTCCGTACCTAAGGTCCACTGCATAACCGTCAACCCGCCTGAACCCGCGCTCGGGCGTGATCGTCACGCGTTCCCCGGTCTCGTTAATCTCAACCACAAGCTCTGTTGGCTTGTCTGCCGGACCTTTCACCTCGCGCAACGTTATGAGTTCAGTTTTTTCGCCGAGGCCAACGTATCGCGAAACTGAGCGCTTGCTGGGCGATTCCTCGGTCTCCTTCACAACCTTTACAAGGTAATTGGTCATCGCCTGGCTGACGCCTTCGAATGTAACCGTCAGGTACAATGGCGTTACCTTCAAAACCTCGACAAGCTCAGGGCCCTCCGCAAGTCTTGTGACTTTCTGCCATCTGCCGTCTGCGGTGCGGTTCCATTTGACCGGGCTGAACAAATTGTTCCTCTCGTCGGAAAGCACGGGGACCAAAGGCACTTTAGTCCGCTCGATTGCAGCTAATCCCACACTGAGGTCCAGATTCGTCAATGGCTTGGGCGGAATGCGCGTTATTTCACCACGGCGGTGCTCGATCTGCTCCTGCTCGTTTGCGATCATTACTGGCAGCATTGCAACTGCCACCACCAGCCCCAGCAACACAAAAGCCAGCAGGACTTTCTCGTAATGCTTCTTTATAACTGCGAAGCTCACGACACCCTCACTTCGGCAAGTTGAGTTTCACCACATCAACAGTCAGCACAACCCTAAACATCTGCTCGTCGAGCGCAAGCTGCCCACCGGCGCGGCGTACACCGGGCGTAGGCGCGGGTGCGCCCACGTCTATCTCGCGGGCATATGCGCCGCGTTCGTACGGTGTACGCCCGTAGCCGGGTAATCCGCGGCGATACGGATCCTCGGGCATGCCTGGTCGCGCCGGATAACCGGGCGTCACCCCTGGCACGTACCCTTCCGGGCTGTACATCCCCTCCGGCGCAACAGCGCCCGCCGGACCAATGTCTATGTGCTTAATTACAAAGCAATACGGCGAACTGGCAAAGCCGCCGAGCACACCGGCCAATTCACTGGTAAAACACCTGAATGTGATTTCAAAAGGGGTTAAGATTGCCAACTCGTTTGTCACGGAATGCTTGTCCAAGTAGTCTGAAGGAACCGTCTCCGGACTGTCCTCCGGGCAAACGCGCTCGCGCCGCAAATTGTCCAACGAATGAATCCGTGCGCGGAACAAAATGTCGCATATAGCCTTGACCTCTCCCAGTTTGGCCGCCAGCACGGGCAAGCTGTTTGTCGAAAACGTTACGCGCCGCCGGATTGACTCGAACGTGAAATTGTATTTGGGCGGCAACGCGACGCCCGAGCTGGTCGCATCGCGCTGCAACTGATCAATTGTACGGTTCAACTGCGCGGTAAACTCTTCGGTCGTTACCTGGGGCGAATTGGGTATAGGCGGTACCGGCACAAACCGTTCGGCCGCCTTTTCGAGAAACGCGCGCAACTGCTTCTGCTGCTCCTTGGCTATCGCAATGTTATCAATCTTATCGGTGCCCGGGTGCGGGTCCATCTCAAACAACTGCTTCAGTTCCACCAATGCCTCATCCAACTGCGTGAATGCGCGCCGGTTGGCAGTGTACCCGCTAACAGCGAAAATGAACGCCGCCACCAGCAGGCCCAAGGTTACAAGGCTGGTCAGGACAAATGTCAGATGGCGCCGGATCCAAGACATATCACAGCTTAAGCGGACGCTTGAGTTTCCAGCTCACGCCGAACGTGAACGTGCCTTTCTCCTCGTTTTCCTGAATCTCTGTGAAGAAATCAGTCCCTGCCGGGTCCGTCAACTGGCTCGCGCGCAACTCGTTAAGGAACGTAAACGCCAACGCTGTGTCTGCACTTGGGTCAACTGACTTCAAACTCACCGCACTGCACACAAGAGTGATTACCGAAATTTCACCGGGAGTTGTCGGTGCCGCACCCTCGACCGCCTGTTGCTCAGGCGGCGTCCCAGGTGGCGGCCACGGCTGCCCGTAGACGAACCCGCCACTCGGCGGCGGGCCTTCGAATCCGTACCTGCGCGCCTCAGGCGGTAGCTCTCCAAGCGGCACTGGCCGGGTCCTGCCCCAATCAACCTCGGCCGGCCCGCGCTCCCACGAGGGCGCACCTGGAGTCATTTCTGGCGCGCCAAGCATAGCTTTCGACGGCTCGGCCGTTACAAATCGCTCGACCCACACACCAGCATCAGTGTTAAACTTGATCCGCGCCGACTCCTCAACGCGCAAGAGGACGCGGCGCAATTCTGTCATCACATCAACCCAGTAATACCGATCCTGCAACCACGTGCTGAGCTGCTCGCACTGGTTCAAAAGCCGGTCGCGCTCGCGCATCACCGCTGTGAACTCGTCGGCCTTGGCTTTTAACGCCCCAAGCCCAGGCTCATTCCTCGCTGGATCGCCCTGCTGCACAAGCGCAAGCTGCGCCTCCTTAACCTTCGCCAGCCTGTGAAATAAATACCCGGTGGCGAAGACCACGGCTGCGAGACTGATCGCCGTGAAAACGAAATACGGTCGTTTCTCCTCGAAGGCCTGCCAACGCCGTATGCTAGCAGGCAACAGGTTCAGCTCGATCGGGCAATGCGCAAGATTCCGCAACCCTACACCCACTACTTCGCCAAATGCGTGAGCAACTTGCGAAAGCGCTTCCAAATTGACCGACGGGTCAATTTGAACGCTCCGGAACGGATTGAAGTACTCGACCGGGACATTCAGTTTTTCAGCAAAAAACTGCGCGGTGTACGTCATGATCGAGCCGCCCCCAGCCAGTAGCACCCGTTGCGGCGCCGAGCCACCGTGCTGGCCGCGGTAAAACTGCAACGTCTGGTTGACCTGAATGTGTAGCCGGGTCATGAATTGCCGCGCGATCTTGGCAATGGCGGCCTGTTGCGGGTTCTCCGGCTCCTCATACGCGCCGCCCAAGCTTACGAAACCTTCAGACACCTTAAGCCGCTCGGCCTCGGCAAATTGCAGCTTCGATTCATGCGCGAACTCCTGCGTGATCGCATTCGCCCCAAGATTGATCGTGCGCGAAAAGAACCGGTTCTTCTCGAAAAAAAGGACGTTGCTCGTTTTGGCACCGATGTCGAGCAGCATGATGCACTCGTCCGGCTCGCCGTAGTTGTACCTAAAAGCGTTGCACAGCGCTGCCACCGACGCATCGGCCACCTGCACACGCAGGCCTGCCTTCTCGGCCACACGAAAAAGCGAATCCACCACATCCTTGCGCACGGCGACAATCAACACCTCCAACTCGTTGCCCGGTGTGGTACCGAGTATCTGGTAGTCCCAGACCACCTCTTCCAGCGGGAAGGGCACATTTTGCTTAGCCTCGAATTCGATCATCTTGGTTACCTTCCCGGTCTCGACTGGCGGCAGCTTGATGAACTTGGAGAAAACCTGCGAACCCGGCGCGCAGATGTTTATCTCCTTGGGCGCACCCTGCAACTCGCCCAACAGCTCCTGCAACGCCTTCTGCAGCGCAGCCTCGCGCTTGGCTTCCTGCGAGCCTTCCAACCCGAGCGGCCTGATCCCGAACCGACGCAATACAAGCCCCCCTGACTCGCTAAGCTCAAACTCAGCAAGCTTGAGACTACCAGCGCCGTAATCGGCAGCCAGAAACGGCTTCATAAACAGAAAATTCCCGACACACTACCGCGCGTACCGGAACAGTCGCGCCTAGGCGCGATCCGCAGCGCAACGGTTCGACTTGCTTACTACAAAGCTCAACGTCGGTCAAACATAAAAATTGCGCGTGACGGTGCAGCCCGCTCTTGGTAATAGTGGCCGCCGAAAACAAATAATGCAAACTATGACCCAAAAAATAACTTTCCCGTTGGGCGCATGCGATCTGCCAACGCACTGGTACAATCTTTTGGCGGATTTCCCAGAACCTGTGCCACCCCCGCTGCATCCCGGCACCAAGCAACCTGTGACGCCGGACATGCTCGAGCCGGTTTTCCCGCTCAACCTCATCATGCAAGAGGTCAGCACCGAGCGGTGGATCGAGATACCCGAGCCTGTGCGCGAGGTATATGCGCTTTACCGGCCCACACCGCTCATCCGGGCGGTGCGGCTCGAACGCGCATTGCAAACGCCTGCGCACATTTACTACAAATACGAGGGCGTCAGCCCCGCCGGGAGCCACAAGCCGAACACGGCAATCGCGCAAGCGTATTACAACAAGATCGCGGGCACTAAACGGCTCACAACCGAGACGGGCGCAGGCCAATGGGGTTCATCACTAGCATTCGCGTGCCGCTTGTTCGGCCTCGAATGCACCGTGTACATGGTCAGGGTTAGCTTCGACCAGAAACCGTACCGCAAACTCCTGATGCAGACCTGGGGGGCTCAAGTTTACGCCAGTCCGAGCACCCAGACCGAGTTCGGACGCAAAGTCCTGGCTGAAGACCCGAATTCGCCCGGCAGCCTCGGCATCGCAATCAGCGAAGCGTTGGAAGACGCCGTAAAAAGCAGGGACGCAAAGTATTCGCTCGGCAGCGTCCTCAACCACGTGTGCCTGCACCAAACAGTAATCGGACTAGAGGCAATAAAACAGATGGAAATGGCCGGTGAAGAGCCGGACGTGATTATCGGCTGCATTGGGGGCGGCAGCAATTTCGCCGGGCTGACCTTCCCGTTCATTCGCAAAAAGATCGTCGAAAAGAAACCCTATCGCATTATTGCGGTCGAACCCACGTCGTGCCCCTCGGTTACCAAAGGTGAGCTGCGGTACGACTTCGGCGACACCGCAGAGATGACACCGCTGTTGATGATGCACACGCTAGGGCACAAGTTTATGCCCCCGCGAATACACGCTGGCGGCCTGCGCTACCACGGCATGGCGCCGATGGTCAGCCACGCGGTCAAGCTCGGACTAGTCGAAGCTGTGGCATACCCGCAAACGAAAGTCTTCGAGGCTGCAGTTACTTTCGCGCGTAGCGAGGGCATTATTCCTGCACCTGAACCCGCACACGCTATCAAAGCCGTCATTGACGAGGCCATTAAGTGCCGCGAAGAAGGCCGTAAGCGTGTCATCCTGTTCAATCTCAGCGGTCACGGGCTGCTTGACCTTTCGGCTTACGACAGTTATCTGTCGGGCAAAATGAAAGACGTCGAAGAAGGCAACTAAAACTCAACAATCGTAATCAGTGAACAACAAAGCAATGAAAACACAAACTCGTTCGGTTATACTAATTGCAGCTATCACAGCAGCATCCTGCTTGGTCCAGGCACAACCGAGCGCACACTACGTGCCCGGGGTCGAGGGAATCAAAGCCGGAACGCTACCACCCCCTGGTATCTACGTGCGCGATTACAATGTGTTTTATTACGCAGACCGGTTGAACGACGCCGACGGTGACAAAATTGCGACGGCGGACCCGGAAGTGTTCATTTACGCGAACGTGCTCAGGGCCATCTGGATCACAGACCAAAAGCTTTTGGGCGGCTTCGTCGGCGTGGACGCACTTATCCCGATCACCTACAAGAGCATCGAAATGAACACACCAGGCGGCACGTTTGACGATAGCACGCTCGGGGTAGGCGACTTTTTCGCCGAGGCCACACTGTCATGGCATACGGATCAATACGACGCGGCCATAGGTTACGGCGTGTTTGTCCCCACAGGCGATTTCTCGGCCAATAATCCGACACGCGCCGGCCTTGGCTATTGGACACACATGATCACCG
>JANWZY010000150.1 GCA_025061935.1 Verrucomicrobiia bacterium | reverse complement strand
AACAAATCGTAAGCTGCGCCCGGCTCGGCATTGGTGACAGTCAACGACACCGAGTCCGAGCTGATGACCACCGGCGGCAACAGACACAACCCGCCGTAAAGCCACATGGGCGAGCCGCCTGCGCCTGAGCCGGCTGGCTCGAGCTGGCCGGCATCGCCTGGCGTCGGCGGGCCGTCAGCGGTTTGGCTCCTCAGCCCAAGCTCGCGCTCGGCCGCGCGCAGCGCAGTCTCAAGCTCAGCCAACGCAGCGTAGTCAACCGACCGGTCGTCAACCACGAACGTGCCGCGCTTGTCCAGCATGTACACCGGCAGCTCGAACTCGCGCGCTATCGGCGGCAGACACGGCCACGGCGGCTCGCGCTTCTGCAGCAGCCAAAACGTGCCGGACTCAGGCACCGCCTCGACATGCACGGGCTGTAAACGCTCCAGGGACACTAAAGCCACGTCGGCGGGTTTTTCAGCCTGCGTTTGTGCGGCGCTCGGGCAGGGCGAGGACGCAACCCAAACAACACACACGGCAACAACCGCAACACCTACAGTTCGGCGGAAGATTCGCATGCGTTTTCTTAGTGGTTTTTCCCGCAAAACCCCTCGGGAAGGCTCGGTCTAAAGCTGCCCATGTTTACAAGCATTGCCCCCTGAAATGTCAAGCCGAAAACCGCGCGCAGAGGCTTATACACAGTTTTGCAACAAATCGTAACACACCAATCGGCTAGCCTGTGGTTCGGGTTTTCCCAACTGGCAGTGCTAAATCACTGTTGCGCGAGCAACACAGGACATTGCGCGGTGCGCGCGAACCGTTTTCCGCGGACGCGATTTGCGCTTCTGACCTGGCGTCAAAGCCGCCGCGCAAGGACTTATGGTCTCTAGGTTTTTCACGAGCCGAGCTTTGGCCCGAGAAACTTGGGTGGGAACGCTGGTCTGATCCCGGACTTTTTAGTCCCGGTAAGGGAACCGGATTGGGTATAAATGCCACGGGTTGGGATGCTTTAGGGTGGCGCCCCAAATGCACCAATTTTGCCCAACGTCAGTGGGGGCGTCGCACGGATTGACCACGGGCTGTGCTTAGTTAACAGCTCAAGTTCCGGCTCGACGGTAGATTATTAAACCAGTTGCGTAGCAGGTTTGCCCCGGTGGCAATGTACCCGAGCGCTACGATGGAACCGGGACTCCAGCAGAGGGGTGCACTCAAGTAAGGCATGCTCATACATGGCCTGCTCCATACGCTGTTGGTTCCCCTCATTGCTTGCCCGTGCGTTGCGAACGCGCGTTCCTGTTCAAATGCGCGGCCGCGGCTGGCACCCCAATTTGCTTGCTCTTGACTCGGCAGCGATTAACTTGCCTTTGGTTGCCATGGCAGTCCGGACCAGACAGGCCAGAACGCGTGCGCGTGTGCGGAAAAGACTCCGAGCCGGGCGGAGCGTAGTGAAGGCGGACCGGTCAAATAGGTCCAAGAAGCGCACCAAGCGCGAGACCGCCGAGGAGATTATGAAGCAGTCGCCGGCTGCGCCTGCGCCCAAGGTTCGTGGTAAGCTCGTGCCTGCTACACCGCCGCCAGAAGTTGCAGAAGAGATCGCGCTGGCCGAGCGCGAGGACCGCGGTTACGAGGGCGACACAGCGATCAAGCTTTATTTGCGTGAGATCGGTCAGGTAAAGCTCCTGACGCCCGAGGAGGAAATCGCGCTGGCGGAGCGGATCAAGAAGGGCGACAAGAAAGCGCGCGAGCAAATGATCAAGGCGAACCTGCGCCTTGTGGTCAAGATTGCGCGCGACTACGAAGGGCTGGGCTTGCCATTACTTGATCTGATCAGCGAAGGCAACATTGGCTTGATGAAAGCGGTCGAGCGGTTCGACCCGTCCAAGGGCGGCAAGCTCTCGACTTATAGCTCGTGGTGGATCAAGCAGTCAATTAAGCGCGCATTGGCGAATCAGTCGAAGACGATCCGGCTGCCTGTGCATCTTGTTGATAAGATTTCGAAGATGCGCAAGGCGGCGCTGAAGCTGCAGGAGATTCTCGGGCGCGAGCCTACGGACGAAGAGCTGGCGGAAGAGCTTGGCATACCTGCGAGTCGCGTAACGCAAATGCGTCTTGCGGCCATTCGGCCTGCGTCGTTAGACGCGCCCATTGGCGATGAGGACTCGGACACGTTTTCCGAAATCGTCGAAGACGAATCGGCCAAGACCCCGTACCGCCAGCTCGAGGAAAAGACTGTAACGGCGATGTTGCGCGAGATGATCAAAACGCTTGATCCGCGCGAGGCCTCGATTTTGCGTGCGCGGTTTGCCCTGGACGGTGGGCCGGTGCTCACGCTCGAAGAGATTGGTAAAAAGTTCGGTGTCACGCGCGAGCGCGTGCGCCAGATACAAAACGCGGCGCTCCGGAAGCTGCGCAAGATGATCGAAAAGCTCGAAGCGCAGCGGACTTGAGCGCGTATACAGTGATGGTGAACGATGTGCGAGGAGCTACCCACAATTGCTGAGATTCGGCAAGCGATTCGGAACATACCTGACTTCCCGCAGCAAGGAGTCCAGTTCAAGGACATCACACCTGTGCTAGCGAATCCGCGCCTGTTCAACGGCTCTGTCGAACTGCTGGTCGAGGGCTTCAAGCCGGGGGCAGTTGACGCAGTCGTGGGCATAGACGCGCGCGGGTTCATTTTTGCCGCTGCGGCCGCGGTGAAACTCCGCGCCGGGTTCGTACCTGTGCGCAAGAAAGGGAAACTGCCATACAAAACGATCGAGCAGACTTACGAACTCGAATACGGCACGAACACCGTGGCGATCCACGTGGACGCGTTACAGCCCGGGAGTCGTGTCCTGCTGATTGATGACCTGCTCGCGACCGGCGGCACGGCTGCAGCCGCAGCCGAGCTGGTTAAAAAACTCGGCGCGCAGATACTGCAAATGGGGTTCTTGATCGAGCTGAGCTACCTGAAAGGTCGTCAGCGGCTCGAGGGCTACCCGGTCCGGACGCTGGTGGTGTACTAAAGCAGCTTGCCGGCGGTTCGGGGACGCACGTCCGCACCAGTGCATGACAGGCGCCACACCTTCTCTTTCGACGCCGCTCGACAACAAACCTCTGGAGCCGTATTTTTAATTGCATGAGCGGCGCAGCAACCATCGAGGTTCGACCAGACACTACGCATGAGGAAAAATCGAAGTCGCGGGCCGCGCTGGAACCGGGCTACTTGGTAATCTGTTGGAACGACCCGGTCAATTACATGGACTACGTGACGCACGTGTTCCAGGTCGTGTTCGGCTGGCCGCGGCACAAGGCGCAGTACCACATGCTCCAAGTCCATAATGAAGGTAAGAGCGTGCTAACGCGCGAAACGATGGAAAAAGCCGAGTTCTACGTGCACCAGCTTCAAAAATACGGCCTGCAAGCGACCATGGAACGCGATTGACGTGAAGCTGCTCCGGTGCAAAGCGAAAGACGACGTGTTGGTGTTTGGCTTGAGCGACACCGAGGGCGAATTGCTCCAGCTTCTGCTACGGCTGTATCCACGTATCCCGACCACATACAACCGTATAAGCAAAACGATGGCGCCGACCGAAGCCGAGGAAGCGCAGCGGCTGCTTGAGGAAGAACTCGAACGGCACAGGCGCAACAACATCCGGGAAGTGGCAGCGGTGCTTAACGAGAGAAAGCTGCTTACCAAGGCATCACGAGGTTTCCGATTAACTTTGTCGCCCGAGCAGTTCGAGTGGCTCCTGCAAGTGCTTAACGACGTACGCGTCGGCAGTTGGCTCGCAATCGGCGCGCCGGACACCGAGCACGGGGAGGAAATCCAACTGACCGAGGAGACAGCCCCACATGTTTGGGCAATGGAAACGGCAGGCTATTTCGAAATGGCCCTGCTCAGTGCAGTTGATAGCCCCTCGGCCGACTCCGACACCGCGCCCGGCCAGACCGGCATTGCGTCCGAGGAAAAGTAAGTTCAGGTTTTTGCCAGCCCGACCATGCCGAAGAAAGTTGGCATGGACCAGCCATCGCAGCACGCCGATCCAATTTCAGCATGCGCCTCGCGCTGAAGACCAGCCGCGTCTGTAGCCAGTAGGATGTTGTTTGTCCTCGACAAGAGAATCTGGTTCCCCGACCCCGAGCTGGCCGAGCCGGACGGGTTAATAGCAATCGGCGGTGACCTGAGTGTGCCACGGCTATTGGCGGCATACAGGAGGGGCATTTTCCCTTGGACAGCCGACCCGATCACGTGGTGGTCGCCCGACCCGCGCGCAATCTTCGAGCTGGACAAGTTCCACGTGCCGCGCAGCCTCGCTAAGCTAATCCGCAAGGGCGCGTTCCAGATCACGATTGACAAGGCTTTCCGCGAGGTAATGGAAGGCTGTGCCGAGCCGCGGCCCGGCCGCGAGGAGACCTGGGTCACACCCGAGTTCATCGAAGCCTATACGCAGTTGCATAAGGCCGGGTATGCGCACAGTCTCGAGTGCTGGCAAGACGGCGCGCTTGTGGGGGGCATTTACGGAGTCGCAATTGGCGGATTTTTCGCAGGCGAGTCCATGTTCCACCGCGTATCGAACGCGTCCAAGGTCGCTCTTTATCACCTGGTCCAACACCTGCGCGCGCGGGGCTTCGAGCTGTTCGACATACAGATGGTCACCCCTGTCACAAGACTGCTTGGCGCAGTCGAAATCCCGCGCGTCGAATACCTACGCCGGCTCAAACGCGCTATCCAGTTGGACAGGCAATTTTAGCCGTGGAACGGCTCTACTGAAGTCGCCCGCCTTAGTCCGGGAACTGCAGTTTTATCATTTACCTTGGGTTGTCTGGTACGCTCCTGGTTGGTACGCGTCGCGTTTCGGCCAGGCCAGCAATTCCACGACCTCGGCCGGGAGCGCGCTCGCAGGCACATTCAGCGGCATGGTCATCACCGGCTCGTACCGGTACAGCTCGATGCTTCGGACGACCGGCCCTGCGACGCCGTTCAGGTACACGCTGTGCGCGTCAAACGCAGGGTGCAGCTTGCGCAAGTCTTCGGGCGTTTTCAGCTCGGTCATGCATGGTCTGCCTTCGACCGGGCTCCAGACATACAGTGCGCGTGTGCTCGGCGCGGCGCCCACGCGCACATAAAGGTTATAGTCCAGCTCGGTTAGCTGCTGGCGGGTCAGCTTGCCGCACAGGTCGCTTGTTTGCTCGGCGCGGAACAACGGTTTCTGGCACCGTTCATCCGCCACAATCAGGTTTCCAACAAACACGTGACCTTCGCGCTTGTCCACATCGGGGCCTGTGGCCGGGTGCCAGCCGAAGTGATCGCCCACGGCGCTGCGCGAGGTGCGCTCGATCGAGGCGACGGTGTTAATCAGCGTGTTGTTGTACATACGCACATTCGAGCTATTGAGCACGCGGATGCCCTTGTCGCAGTTGACGAACACGTTGCCGGCGCAGATGGCACCTTTCGAAATCTCGAAGAAGAACCCGTCTATGCAGTCCTGGACCCAGTTGTTAACGAACACGCCGTCCACGTTGCCCACGTCGTACCAAATGCCGCATGAGTTGGTCTGCTCCAGCACGAGGTTGTCGCGGCAGACCACGCGATAGCACTGGTTGAAAATTTTGACCGCTGCGGGGAAGTAGCCGGAGATGTTCTCGACGTTGTTGCGTCTGAAGATGTTCTTTTCTAGCAGGCAGTCGGAAGACGAAAGCAAGTAAAGCCCTTCGGTGCTTGTGTCACTGATCAAGCAATGCCGGATCACCATTTTATCGCCGCGCAGGTACCCTGCCACGCGCGAGCAATGCGTGATTGTGACGTGTTCGAGCACAGTGCCCACCACATCTTTGCCATAGGTGGCCGGGTCGGCTGGGCCTTCAGGTTCAGTGCCTTCGATCTCGAGCGCGCGGTTCGCGTATTGTGTGAGCGTGATGCCGCGCATGATGAACCCTTTTTTGTCCGACTTCTTGCCGTGGCACTCGCCTGTAGTGCGTCTGATGGCCACGTCCCACGCGGTTATTTCAATGGTGCGTCCGGACGGGTTCGCGCCGATGTAAACATTGCCTGTCACGTAGTCTATGTGGAACGAGTTTTCGTCAACGGCGCCTTCCCAGCCGACGGCTTTAAGCGGGCGCCCGTCAATGAACACCATGTCATTATTGAAGAGCCAAGGGGGCGTTTTCCGACCTTCACTTTCGCGGCGCCACCAGTCGGCAGGTTTCGCAGGGAACAAATGTGGCCATTTGAGCCGCCACAGGCCGTTCGGCTGCTGGACCCACCCGGTGGCGACCAGGGTGCCTTTGAGCACGGGCCGCTCATCGGCGTAAGGCTGAATCGTTATCCCTTGGTTCAGCAGTAGGTTGCCGACGCGGTAGGTGCCGCCGCGCAGTACGACCGCGTCGCCGGTTACGACCCGTGCAAATGCCGACTCGAGTGTCGTCGGATTGTCTAACGTGCCTGGCGCGTCAGGCTTGCCGTCAGGCGCAACGATGTAGATTCGTCCGGCATCTTTCGGTAGTTCATAGTTTTGTTGGATTGGGCCGTACGGGCCGCCGGACGGCCCGCCAAACCATTGTGCGTGCATGGCGCAAACACCGGCCAAAACCACGCCCAGCACGCACGGGACCAGGGGCGAAAACCGCACGTTCGCCAAAACAGTCCCGAGTGAAGATCGAGTATTGCCAATAGCATTGATTATTATCGCGCTCATATTCGATGCATTGCCTTTGATGTGTTCAAACTTCGCCTGATTGGCCGAACCTACGGCTCCGAACCCGCCTATTAAGCTGAACCCGATCAAGCCGCAGGCTACGGCCCCAACAGCCGAAGGGATCAACCAGTTCGCCCGCAGCCACCAACACGCACGGGCCACGCTACAGCGGGCAACAAACTTCCCGTTTTCTAACGCAAGAACACGCATCGGGCGCAGATTGTTCAGTTTCTAAACAAAACACGCAATCAAAAACTGCGTGCGCTAGCGCGCAAAGCGGCCGAGCGCGGTCTGCCACCACGGCGCCAGTGACTCCACGGGCCGGAGCCACGCCTGACGGTGTAGCCATGCCATGACATCCGCGTCGGAGAGCACGAGCATTTTTTCCCGGGTGTCTAATCCGGTCGGCCCCGTACATAGCAGTCGTTCACCAAGCGCGCGCACCTCCGGTTTGCCTACGCCTAGCTTTTCGAGCTCTGCGGCGTACACCGGGTTGAGACGTTTCTCGCGCAGCAGCGATACGTGTACAGCATTGACGTATGGGTCTAGCACTGCCTCAGCCAGCCATGCGTCAGGAATTGCCGTCTGGAGGGCGTCCGTTGGGAGCGCGTCGAGCCTCGCGCGCAACTGCGCGAGTTCGGCCGGTGGGGCGATCTCCTCCGGAGTCAGAAATAGCCCGAGCGCGCGCGCACGTGCGCCCAAACTTGTTTGACTTACCAA
>JANWZY010000014.1 GCA_025061935.1 Verrucomicrobiia bacterium | reverse complement strand
GATACAGAGTTGCATTCTCCAGTTCCACAATGTCGTGCCGCACAAAACGCCCGCGTTCAGTTTTCGCATGTCCAGTTTAGCAGTGCGCCGTCGCGCGACTCAATCCTACAAAAGTATGACCCACACGGCGGGCGCGCGCATTTCCTCAGATTTTCCGCATCGGGGCATGGCGTGGAAAAAATAAAGCCGGCCAGTTCGATCACTGGCCGGCTCGAATTCTCATCAGTTGGAACCTACGGATTCTTTTTGAACTTTCTCCGTGCACCGAGAGCGCCAAGCGCAACGGCGAAGAATGCGAGCGTGCCCGGCTCGGGCACAAACGTTATGTCAAGCCCGTCGTAGTAAAGCGTCCCGGTGAATGCACCGCCGTTCGGGAACACCATCGCGCGGTTAATCGTCCAAGAAGCGACCGAGCTATCAACTACCGATCCGATGAATTCGTACACGCCTGAGACGGGGTTCCCGTTCTGATCCTGAATGTTGATCAGCGACCAACTGATTCGCAGGTCGGTCGCGTTGAGTCGCGTAAAGGTGAGCGAAAACGCGTATGTGCCCGCCGGCCCAAACGAGGGTGTCGGATTGTTCGTTATTGCCGAGCCTGTTGCCGGCGTTGTTGGTGTAAGCTGGCTGGCACCGCTAACTGACCAGTAATTGCCAGTGGTGCCCCGTTCATACGGCGCGCCGCTTGAGGCATTGGCCACAGGGTTGCCCAGCCAGTACCCGCGCCAGCCGGTGTAAACTGTGGGGCCTTGACCCAAGTTGTCGAACAGCCCTACGCGCCATTGGATGTTCCCCAGCAGTGTGGACATCCCATACGTGTTCACGTTGACGGTGTTGGTGTAGAAACCCGAAAAGGTTACGTAGTTGCCTACCCCTAGCGTGAACGGGCCTACCGCAGCGTGCAACGCCGAGCCACCAGTCGCATTTGCGTAAGTGATAGCCCCTGGCCAGGGCTCAGTCAGAGTGCCGCCGCCGGTAGCCACAGTCCACCCACTAACAGGCGCACCCACGCAGAGTTGCACTGCAAAAACTCCGCTGCACGTCAATGCTAGGATCAGAGCTGAAGGTTTCCGTACCATATTTGTTGGCTTTGCTGTGAGTATTTCAGGTTCTTTGCCAGCGCTTTAGAGCTCGACCTGTATTATTAGCCGGAACCGGTAAAACCCGCAATCGTCCGAAAGTATGATTTTGCCCGCTGCCGGGCGCATGGCAAATTCGTCTGGGTGAACATGGGCAAGTATTGCCCGGCCGCGCGAGCTAATGCATCTTTGGTACGTGCCAAAGCTGGAACCGCCGGCGGCTAAATGCGCATGGCGCCTGTGCCTGGTAGCAGGCATGACGTTGGCGTTGCAAGCTCTACCGGGTACATGCGCGGCCGAGACGCGGGCCCCTTTGCTGACCAATGTCAGTGACATTCGCGCGCTTAGTCCTGCCGAGGCGTCGCAGAGACTGCCTGTCCGGTTGCGCGGCGTTGTCATCGGAGAGTCCGAGGCTGGGGGTGAAGGGTTTGCAATTCATGATGGGGCTGCCGGCATATATCTGCGTGCCAGTGCGGCTCTGGTGGCGCAACTGCACCCCGGCGACCTCGTAGAGGTTGAGGGCGCGACTGACCCGGGCGAATTCGCGCCGTTTGTGCGCGTGCGCGAACTGCGCAAGCTTGGGAAGGCGCCCGTGCCCGAGCCGCGCCAGGTGACTTTTGACGAGATCGCCTCGGGCAGGCTCGATGCGCAATGGGTCGAAGTGCGCGGGATCGTCCGTCATTACGAGCCGGACCGGAAGCACGGGCGCAAATGCAGGCTGGAGGTAGCCACGGGCGGCGGCCGATTGATCGTACGCGTGAATGTGCCCGAATTGGCTGAGCCGATTGTAGATGCCGAGGTGCGGCTGCGCGGTGTGTGTTATTATCTTGTCAACAAGTACAGGCAAACGCTCAGTCCGCTGCTTGCGATACCTGCTGAGGTGCCGATCATTGTGGAGGTGCCGGCGCCCAAAGACCCTTTCGCCGCGCCCGTGCAGCCGATCGGGTCGCTGCTACAGTTCGCCTACGGCGGGTTATTCGGGCACCGCGTGCGTGTCCGCGGTGTGGTTACATGTGTGCAGCCGCGCGAGTTTTGGTTACGCGACGAAACACGCGGGTTGTGCGTGCATGCGCGCGATGCGACCTCGCTTGCCGTGGGCGACGTAGTTGATGTAGTCGGATTCCCCGGGCACGGTGGGTATAGTCCGATACTCGAAGACGCAATCTTCCGGAAGCTCGGCTCCGGTCCTGCGCCTGCGCCGGTCTTACTGACTAATGCATCGGATGCGTTCGACCACGACGCAGACCTTGTGACACTGGAGGGTGTACTGGTCGGTCAGGAATCCACCCGCGACGGTTGGGCGTGGCATGTACAATCAGGCGGGTCGAGTTTCCGCGCGCTGGTCCCGGCGCGAATGCAACCGGCGCGGTCAAAAAAGATCGAGCTGGGCAGCCGTGTGCGGCTGACCGGAATTTGCAATGTGTTGCACGATGCCGATGGCCCGTCCAGCGGCATGCGCCAGCCCAGTGGGTTCCAGTTATTGTTGCGTACACCTGCGGACGTGGCGGTAATTAGCCCCCCATCATTTTGGCACGGCCGGAGGTTGCTCTGGTTCCTCGCCGGCGCGGTCGTCGCTCTGGTGCTGGCCGTAGTCGGGATAATGGTGGCTGCGCGGTTGCGGCTGCGTGAACAGGCCGCGCAACGGGCCATGGCTGAAGCCCAGTTCACTGCTGTGCTTGCTGAGCGGAACCGCATGGCGCGCGAAATCCATGACATTCTGGCCCAGGGCCTGAGCGCGATCGTATTGCACCTCGACCTTATCAGAGATGAGGTCAAGGCTGTGTCTGCGCGTGCGGCCAAACACCTGGAAATCGCGCTTGAGCTGGCACGGAGCAGCATGGCAGATGCGCGCAATGCTGTGTGGAACATGCGCTCGCAAGTGCTGGAGAACGCGGACCTGGCAACTGCGTTGCCGAACTTGCTCGAACAACTGACCAGCGGCACGGGCATCCGCGCGCAGTTCGACACGGCAGGTCAACCACGCAGGCTACCGCCACTAGCGGAAAACGCATTGCTGCGCATTTGTCAGGAAGCGGTGACCAACGCGCTCCAGCACGCGCGGCCGACCAGGATTGATGTCTTGCTCAGCTTCGACAACGGGTCTGTCTGTTTGCGGGTCCGTGATGATGGGCGCGGGTTTGTCCCGGAGCAGGCTCGGCCGGGGCGTAGCGGTTTCGGGTTGGTCGGCATGCGCGAGCGTGTCAACCAATTGGGCGGCCAGTTCAAGGTGCGCAGTTCACCGGGCGAAGGGACCGAAGTCGTTGCGACCATTCCCATGCCACAGGTGTAAGTTGAACGAGTTGGACACCCGACCCACATTGACAAAACGATTCGCAGGATGAGGCCAAAGAAGCAAATCAAGGTGATGGTTGTTGACGATCACCCCGCATTCCGAATGGGTGTGGCCGCATTGGTCGAGACCCAACCCGACATGGTGCTCGCCTGTGAGACTGGCGACGGCCGCGAAGTGCTCGAGCTGTACAGGTGCCACAAGCCCGACATAGTGCTCATGGACCTGCGACTCCAGGGCATGAGCGGTGTCGAAGCGGTCATTGCCCTACGGAAAGAGTTCCCGGACGCCAAGGTAATTGTGCTTACCACGTACGACACCGACGAGGATATTTACCGCGCGTGTCAGGCGGGGGTGAAATCGTACCTGCTGAAAGACACGCCGAAAGAGGAAATTCTGGCGGCCATTCGGGCCGTGCACGCGGGCCAACCGATCATGCCGAACAGGGTCGCAGACCGCCTGGCCCAACGCATGTTGCGCGAGGACCTGAGCCCGCGCGAACTGGACGTGCTGCATGCGCTGGTGAAAGGCAGGAGCAATAAGGAGATAGCCGCGGCACTGGGCATTTCCGAGCCGACAGTCAAGACGCATCTTCAAAATCTGTTTGCCAAGCTTGGCGTGCAGGACCGCGTCGGCGCGGTAATTGCCGCTATCAAACACGGCATCGTGCATCTTGAGTGATCCGGCGCGGCCGGCTTTAGTTTGCGACGGCTTGTCCGCCGTGTGCCAGCTTGCGGCGTTGCCGGTCAGCGTGTGATCAACACTTTGGGGTGGAATTTTTCGCTGCGGCTCCGGCGCAGCATGGCGCGCTTGCTCGTCTAGACACTGTGGCTGCGGCGCGTGCGCCGGTTTTCGTTTTGACGAGCTGCCGGGCGCGGCGCACCGTCTGTCGGTAGCCGCCGCCACGCGTTTCTGAGCCAGAGGGAATGCGGGGTGGCGCTCAGGCTCGCGCCGTTCAGCTCAGCCTGTGTTGCGCGCGTGGAAAGACACACATTCGATAGGCCGGGGGCCAGCGGGCGATGGAAATGCATATGTGCCCGTTTGCATTGTACGCGGCGGGTCTGTTTGGGCTTCGCTAGCTTTTTTGGCCATCCAAGTAAGCGAGTCCGGATATTCGTTTGATACTGCCGCGCCGGCTGAACCGGGTTAAGCAGCCTCTGGACCGGTCCCGTTCAATCTTGCATGTGCTTCGATAGGAACGCGGTTTATCATCCCCCGGGGGTGCCGGGTGCGGACAGGTCGCCTTTGTTGAACTCGACGTATTGCTCTGTAAGGTCGGTTGCGTAAATCACTGCGCCGGCCTTGCCCAGGTTCAAGTTGATATGCAGCTCGAATTGCTTTTGTGCCACTGCAGCGCATAGGTTGGCGAAACTGACCTGGGTAGGCCGCCCGCGCTTGACGCACCAGAGAACTTTCTTGCTCCCGGGCGCGCTGTAGCCGATGTCAACTTTCTCTTCCACCACGGTCGCCGCGCTGTAACCAAGCGCAGCCATGACACGGCCCCAGTTCGGGTCGCCGCCGTGCCAGCTCGTCTTGACCAGCGGACTGTTTGCGACCGCGCGCGCGGCTACGTCCGCATCAGCCAGCGTGCGCGCGCCGGTCACGCGCACAGTTACGACCCGGTGCACGCCTTCGCCGTCGCGTACGATCATTTTGGCCAGCTCTGCGCAGACGTGGCTGAGAGCGGCTTGGAATTTCTCGAAGGCGGCGTCGCGCTTCGAGATTGGGCGGTTCCCGGCCAGGCCGTTTGCGAGCACGAGCACCGTGTCGTTTGTGCTGGTGTCGCCGTCAACTGTGATGCGGTTGAAGCTGTTTGCTACGGCTTGTTCGAGCGCAGTTTGAAGCGGTCCGGGCGCGATTGCGGCATCGGTCGTGATGAAGCAGAGCATGGTGGCGTGGAATGCGCTTGCGCCGGGTGCGAGCGCGGCCGGGCGCGCGCCCGTGCGGCTCATTGCGGGGTGGATCATGCCTGCGCCCTTGGCGATCCCGCCGATGCGGACCGGTTTGTTGCCCAGGTCGAATTCGACCGCGATTTGTTTGGGGTAGGTGTCGCTTGTCATGATCGCTTCAGCAGCCTGTGCGGCGTGCTCAGGCGTGTGTCCGAGTGCCTCCGCCGCGGCAAGTATCCCGCGCCGGACGTTCTGCATTGGTAGCGGCACACCGATCCGGCCCGTCGAGCCGACCAGTACCGCCTCTGCATCCAGCGGCTTTGCAAGCTTGAGCGCGGCTGATACGGCTTCAGCGGCGCACCGCGCCATCTCGAGTGCGTCGTTGAACCCGCGCGCGCCCGTGCACGCGTTGGCATTGCCCGAGTTGGCCACTATCGCTTGTGCGCGGCCACGCTTGACGCGCTGGATGCACAGTTTCACAGGCGCGGCGCAGACCTGGTTGGTGGTAAACATGCCTGCGCACGTGGCAGGCGCGGTCGAAACGATTAGCGCGAGGTCGCGTTTCTGGCCTTTCTCGGACCCTTTGCCGGTGCCCAAGCGTTTGATGTCGCAAAACACGCCGCTTGCGAGGAACCCGCGCGGGGCCACGACCGAGCCGGGTATAGTGGTCAAATGTATTTTCATTTCGGTGCAGTTGTCGTGTCGAAGTTTATTGAGTGAAATGGCGCCCGAACCCTTAGCGACTTGGAGGGTTGCGCTTTGTCCCGACCGCAACTATCGCTGGTGGGGGATTCGGACCGCCTAATCCCAAATGTTGAAGTTGAATCTGGAAATTTGTGCGACTCCATCGGGTTCAAGCTTTGACTGCGTCAACTTCGAGTCTGACCATGCCGACCCTGATGTTGCCGGCCGGGTCCGGCGGCCGGAGCGTCGTGTATTGCTGCGCCACTGCAGCTATGAATTCTTCGCGCGTATGCTCGGGCACGCGCTGTGTGTACGGCAGCCAGGTGGTGCGCAGCCAACCGGCCAGAGCTGCTGCGTCGGCGAACACGATCTCTTTTTCGACAAGCTCGACTTTGCGTGGCTCGAACCCGAATTGCGGCAGCCAGTGCATGTATTCGTCGGCGCTGTGGAGGAAGTACGGACAACGCATTTTCCGGAAGAACCGGCGCCATTCGGCGCGCCGGATCACTGCGCGGATTGCGAGAAACACATCGTGCGCGTTGCCTTTGCCCCCGCAGGCGACAAGTAGCCTGCCGCCCGGGCGCAGCGCCGCTGCGGCGCCGCGCAAGAACGCCGGGTGATCATCCACCCAGTGCAGCGCGGCATTCGAGAACACGATATCGAATTCTTCTGAGAATTCGAGCTTACGCGCATCCATAAGCTCGAAGCGCAGGTTCGGGAATTGCGCCGGCGGAAACGCGGCGCGCGCGAACGCGATCATTTCGGGCGAGTTATCAATCCCGAGCACGAACCCGCGCGGCACGCGCGCGGCCAGTTCGGCAGTCGCGCGGCCGTGGCCGCAACCCACATCCAGAATGCGTTCGTGGCCGCGCAGCTCCAGCCGCGCAATCAACTCGCGCGCCCAATCGAGCTGAGGCCCGGACCGCGCGGCGTACTCGGCCGGGTCCCACACGATCCGACCGGTTTGTTCGAGGCAGGTTGTCACGGCTCACTTCAGCCCGGCCTGTTCGTCGAACCCGAGCATGATGTTCATTGCTTGCACAGCCTGGCCGGCTGCGCCTTTGACCAAATTGTCAATTGCGCTCATGACGATGACCGTGCCGGTGCGCGGGTCAACACGCCAGGCGATCTGGATGTAATTGGTTCCGACCACGTTTTTCGTGTCCGGCAGCGCGCTGCCATCGAGCAGTTGCACGAACGGCTCGGTGCCATAGGCCTGATGGTAGCAAGCGCGGAGTTGCTCGACCGCGTCGTGGGGGGCGGTGTTTGCGGCGCGGCCCGCCGGGCGCAAATACAGGGTTGTGAGTATGCCGCGATTGACCGGCACCAGATGCGGCACGAACAGGACACCGACTTTCGTGCCTGCGGCGGCACCCAGCTCTTGTTCTAGCTCGGACAGGTGCCGGTGCCGCGGCACGCTGTACGGGCGCAGGCTCTCATTGCATTCGCAGAAGAGGTACTCAAGCTCGGTTTTGCGTCCTGCACCGCTCACACCGCTGAGCGAGCTGGCTATGATCCCGGACGGCTGGACCAGCCCTGCGCGCAGCAGCGGGATGGTCGGGATCAGCACGCTGGTTGGGTAACAACCCGGGGCGGCGATCAGGCGCGCAGTTTTGATTTGCTCGCGGTACACTTCGGGCAGGCCGTACACGGCCTTGGCCAGCAGCCCGGGGGCGGGGTGGTCGTGCCCGTAAAATTCTTTGTAAACGGCCGGGTCCCTGAGCCTGAAATCTGCGCTCAGGTCTATGACGCGGCAGCCCGCTTCAGCCAGCGGCGCGGCAAATTGCGCGGCCACGCCGTGCGGCAGTGCCAAAAACACGACGTCTGCGGTGCTGGCAAGCTCGGCGGCATCTGGCTCGACGAATTTGATCCTGCGCGCGCGCGCGTCGTGCGCGAACCGTGGGAACACCTCGGCCAGTGTTTTGCCCGCGAACTGGCGCGATGTGACGGCAGCCAGCTCGACGCAGGGATGGCCGAGCAGCAGCCTGACCAGTTCTTCGCCTGAGTACCCTGACGCGCCAACAACTGCAGCTTTGACAATCGTATTCATGGTTAAGTGCTGGCTGAAATGACACACTTAGCCCGCGCTGGTTGCAACAAAAAACCCCGCTGGCCGGTGCCGGCGGGGTTGGAATCAGGTAGGCAACCCTTTGCTAGGGGTCGGCGCGATTAACGCTTCGAGTACTGGAACCGTTTCCGCGCGCCGGGCTGGCCGTATTTCTTGCGCTCTTTGACACGCGGGTCGCGTGTGAGCAGGCCGGCGCTTCTGAGTGTGGGCCGCAGTGCAGGGTCCACTTGCAGTAGCGCGCGCGCGATGCCGTGTCGGATCGCCTGTGCCTGGCCGGTTACGCCACCGCCCTTGACGTTTACGTACACATCGAATTTGTCCGTGTTAGCCGTGAGAGTGAGCGGCTGCAGCGCTTCCAAACGTAGCGGCTCGAGCGGGAAGTAATTGTCAAACGGCCGGCCGTTTACGACCACTTTACCTGTGCCGGGCATGAGCCGGACGCGTGCCACAGCAGTCTTGCGCCTGCCCGTGGCCCAAATGACTGTGGGCTTCTGTGCTTCGGCGCTTTGCTGCGCCGGAGTTGTCTGTGGTGTCTGGGTATCAGTCATGGCTTGCAGTCACGAGCATTGCGTCCTTTAAACTTGGATTTACGCGACCAGCTTGATCGGCTCGGGCCGCTGCGCGGCATGCGGGTGCACCGGGCCGCGGTACACCTTCAGTTTGGTTAGCATTTTCCTGCCCAGCCTGTTTTTCGGCAGCATGCCCCAAACCGCGTGCGTGATGAGCCGTTCCGGGTGCGATGCGCGCAACTGCGCGACCGAGCGGTATTTCTCGCCGCCTTTCCAGCCCGAGTACGTCATGTAAAGTTTTTGGGTCTCTTTCTTGCCGGTCACGCGTACCTTTTCGGCGTTGATGACCACGACGAAATCGCCGGTGTCAAGGTGCGGCGTGAACACGGGCTTGTTTTTGCCGCGCAAGATGTTTGCAATCTGCGCAGCCAGCCGGCCCAGCACGGCACCGTTGGCATCCACCAGGTACCATTTGCGCTGGGTTAAATCCACTTTTGGCACAAACGTTTTCATCAGGTCCCGACTCGAAACGGGCGCAATAAAATACCCGACTCGCGTCCCAAGTCAATAGGGCATTTTCCTGCCTTTGCCCAGTTTTTGCGCGTCCAACCAGTTGGTCAGAGGCGGAGTCGAAAAAGTTTTTCTTTTCGCCGGGTTTTACCCAGGCCCACCGCCGGGAATGCCAGAGTTTTCGAGGAAACCTCTCCAGTTGAGGCTTGCGCTAACAGTGCGCCGGGGCCCTAACGCATTTGTTTCCAATGAGATTGGTTCCGAATAATGGCGGCTTTCGGTACTTGGCGCAAAAGCATGTAAATCACGTACAAATCCCATCCGGCACCTACCGCATTGAGGGAAGAAAAATATGCGATCGTAACTGAGCTGTAACCGGTCGATGCGCATACCAGTAGAGGTAAAACAGATAGCACGAGGAATGGCGCGGCATTCACAGTGATGAACCGGCTCCGGGAAAGATCCCCAAAGTACCGGATGTAGAGAATAAGTTGACGCGGCCACAGTCCAATCAAGCAATTGCGTCCGAATCCGGGCAAAGCCAGCACGTGAAGCAATTCGTGCAGCGGAATAATGAGCACCGTTGCCACCACCAAAGCAGGGATTGAAACACGTGGGTCATTGGCGACGGGTGTGAGGAGGATCCAAAGCAACACCATGATGCCACACGTTGGCAACCCGAAAAGCAGGACCAATAAATTCACCAACAAAGGCCTCGGGTACCGGATCGGTGTCCACGAGTCATCGACACTAGGCTGTTGGGCCTGGTTCGGGAGACCTAGGCAAAACCGCATGGGCATACATATTCTCGTTTGCCAGAAGTTGCAAGGGCACCTTGAGTTAAAACCCAGCCGCCAGATCCGGACTTTGCCGTGTGTCCCCACCCCATTCCGCCGCGGTCCAAGACGGGTTGCGCGGATCAAAGCGACGCCAGGCTGCATACCATTTTTCAACGCCCGGGCCTTACAACAATCAGTTGCACGTTTGAACTGTGGTTCGCTTGCCGAGCGCGATGTTAAGTCGTACTTGCGCAGTAGTATCGGACTTGGCTATTCGCGGTCTAACAGATGAGACGAATCCGTCCTCGCGAAAGATGGTCCGCTGAAAGAACCATTTTGCCCGGTCAAAAATCGGAGAGGAACGAAACTCGTATTGATTTCAAAAACAGCGCTGAGACCATAGTGTTCGAAATACGCGGGGTGGGGCCATGGTGGATACTCGGAAACGACCCATTCATGCATCAAAAGACTCACCCGCAGCTTTTTAGACGGTCACGCCCGGCCGGGTAGCGGAGCTTAACGCGGATTAAGCAGAGGCGTTTGTGAACGGTTATTGCATCCTCAAAGCGAGACACACCTATCCTGACCCAGTGCGGATTGGCATGTTCAACAAAGGGCTGGCGGGTCTGGACCGCAGATGGGTTGTCCAACCCCGAGTCCGCCAACATAACCAATGTGTACGATGGCTACTACGCCCGCAGAAAGAACGAGAGGGATTACTCTGGGGCGTGTCAACAGAGCGGAAATGTCACCGTTCCCTAAATTAGCATCTGCGGTGAGATTGTTCTGGAGGGGCCGGTGGCATGGGGCAAACCTGGGGATTACGGGGGTGATGGGTTACCGCCGGGCAAAACAATGGTAAATGGGCGATTGAACTGAAGTATAACACGCTCGAGCGTTTTACTAGGGCGTTGCGCTGCGATCCCGTGCGAGTATAAAGCGTCGTATATCGACAGGACCGGAAAGGAAGTTGGTTCGTTGCCTAAAGAGCCCGAGGCAAATCGGCTACCTGGACTAAGAGGAAACGCACGTTTGGTAAATTTGAACTGCTCGGGGACATGGACAAAAGACGCTGCGCCTGTGAAGATGAAAAGCAAGTGGCGGCCTAATTCGCACAGCTAGCAAGTGGCGCCGGGACTATGAATTTGTGACATTTTAACGGCGCTGCGCACTGTTCTATTCGTACCTCATACCAAAGGCAATCCATCGACTGGAAATTGTGCTTAATTCTGAAGGAAGAATTGTCAGGCCAAGGGAATACCGAGCTGGCATGTGCCATGCACGGCTAAATCGTGCAAGACTTGGTGGCGGTCCCGGTCGGCGCACGAAAAGCAGCGGTTTCCCGCCCATGGATTTTACTGCCTTCTCCTTTCCAAACGTTATGAAGAGGCGTAGTTTTTCTCGCTCCGCCCGTATTCGGCGGATGCGTGAACTGTGCATTGAGCCTATTTGTGAACGCGCGCTACGACCTTGGCATATGTCACCGGTGGCACTGGTACACGCTGCGCGCCGCAAACTGCAGCTACGCATGACCGCCGCCGGACGTCCCTGCTAGCTGGTTGGTTGTTACCGGCGCAACGCATGCCCGTACTTTGAGCATTGGACCAGCCGCGGTCAAACCGCACATGTTCGCGCACGCACATCAAATACGCGTCGCTGGGTTTAGCAATAATTAGCCGGTTGCACCGCCACTTGAACAATCATCCGAACAGCTTGTGCAGCGGATTGAATCGGCCAGTCGCTTATCTGGCGCGGGAAATCTCAGACCCGGCATCGAGCTTAATACCGAGCTAATGGTGGAGCTTGATGCGGGGGGTGGGACTTGGTGCGGGGACGCTCTAGCGTAAACCCGTACACGCTGCCGATACCGGTCAGACTTCGAACCGGTTCGTGCGGTGCGCGTCAGCTCGTAACATGTTTTGATCGCCCGGGAATGCTGCGAATGCTTCCAACTGAGTTTTCGCACCATTTCGGTAGGTACTTCCGCATCTGGGTCCGACCCTGTCTATCCGCCCTTGACAAGCTGGTTGTGCATCAATCTATACAGGGTAACCCGCTATGAAAACGCCCGGTACGGTGGAGCGAGCTTTTCCAACCGGGCCTTAAGCCGTGGCTTCATTCCGGGCGATGCGGATTCAGAAGCGCGTGCTGGCCAGTTCGAGCGCTTCGGGGATGTTGACTTGAAACCAGCCTGGTTATTGCGCAGCATTGGCGCGATTAACAAACCGTGAGAACAGCAACTGGCAGTGGGTGGACATGAAAACGGTGTCGGTTCCGAGGTGCATGAGCACGCAACACCCGGATAATGTTGCCGTGCCATTTTTCGCGTCTTCGCCTGTGCTAGCCGGCGAAGACGAGATTCGGGAGGCGTTTTATGCATTTTCATACCTCGGGTGCGATGAGCAGATGTGGGACGTTGAGGGCAAGGAAATAGACACATTCATTGTGCGCAAGCTGCTAGCGTTTTACCCGCAGTACTTTCAAGAGCACGTGCTCGGCGAGGATGTCAGGCTGACGCTGCGCGTGCCTAATCCGGCGGTCGAGAAGGCAGAAGCAAAAGTTCTGCTCGAGACACTTGAAAGTATTCCCCGGTCTTACGACGCGGCGCAGTTATTTTACAATCGCGACGTCGCACCGATATTTGAGGTTATCCTCCCGATGACAACCTCGGCCAGATGCATCGAGCGCGTTTATCGTTACTTCGCTGATCACATAGTGGCCCGGCAGCATTTGCGAGTTTACGACAACGACATCACGATCGCCGAATGGGTAGGCAGATTTGCCCCAGCTCGAATTCAGGTCATACCGCTGTTCGAGGATATACCCAGTCTATTGGCTGCGCCCGACATAGTTGCCGAGTACCTTGCCGACAAGAAAATTACCGACCAGCGCGTGTTTCTCGCATTTTCCGATCCGGCGATGAACTACGGGTTAGTGTCCACCGCGCTGGCCAACAAGATTGCCCTTATGCGGCTTGCGCAGGTGTCGGCTCAAATCGGCGTGCGACTCCATCCGATTATGGGCATGGGCTCGGCGCCGTTCAGGGGCGGCTTGACGCCAACCACCGTGGGCCGGGTCAGTCGTGAATACCCTAGTGTGGTCACGTTTACCATCCAATCAGCGTTCAAGTACGATTTTCCAGTCGAACAGGTGCGCGCGGCCTGTGAATGGCTTAAAAAGAGGGAAATCGGATCGGCCCCTGATATCCCTGCCGAGCGCGCACTACGAATAATTGACAAATACAGCGCCACCTACCAACGCCGAATCGCGGAGCTTGCGCCGAGTATCAACCGGATTGCCAAGTACATACCGTCGCGGCGCACCCGCAAGTTACATATTGGCCTGTTCGGCTACGCGCGCGGCATCGGTGGGGTTACACTGCCACGCGCAATCACGTTTACAGCGGCGCTTTATTCACTTGGCCTGCCGCCGGAATTGATCGGGTTTGACGCGCTCGAGCCGGACGATCTGAGCTTTATTCGCGAGGTTTTTCCGTCATTCGAGGCGATGCTGAGCGACGCGCTCCGGTACACTGATTTCGACGGGCCGCTAATGACACGTTCGCTGCGCAACGCAATAGACCGAGCGGGAATTTGTTGTGTCCAAGACGCCGAACACATTGAAATAGTCCGATGGATACGAGCGCAGCTCGACGCAGGCGATACATCGCAGTTGACCGACTTGGTCGTGCGCGCGGCGTTGCGGCGTAAATTTTTGGGATAGAAGCCCGGTGCCCGAGCGGAAAGTGTCGCAACGGGCGCTCGGACGCCCGGTCAAGATCACTGAGAAAAAGCTTCGAAAACGAGACCGAGTGCAGAATGGCAGCAGGTGAGATGGTCGGGTCGCAGGTTTGGCAGACCAGAGCGTGGCAGCGCGCGCCGTACTGCACATATCAAGAAACCCTGCTGCCGTTTACTCACGTGCACGGCGGCCGGACCGCCCGGACGCGCAGGTTTTCGGCTTCGTGCCCCCTGACACCTTGGAAATGTCTGCTTCAGGCAGGGTGGATTGAGAAAATTCCGGGCGTTAATCCAGTTTCACCTTGAACCTAGTTGCAGCGCAAACGCGCTCCAGATCGCCGCTGTAGAATTCTTCGAGGTATTCGGGCGTTTCGAGCAGGTGCCGGTACGGCTCTTTCTTGTCGCGTTTGATGATGAATTTCAGCTCGTCGAGGTCAGCAGACCATCTGAACCCGTTGAAGAATTCTGCGCCGGCAAACTGCGTCTTGTACAGCGCGTTACGCGAGTAACAGGTGCCGAGGTAGATGTATTTGAACTTGTTTTGGGCGAAGTATGCCACTGCCGAGGTCATCATGTACATGCCCAGGTTGCGCGGGTAATAGTTCAGGTCATAAAATGCGTAGTAGTAGTAGGCTAGCTCGCGGCCCTCGATGTAGAGCGTTGCCACACCGACTTCGGCCCCGACCTGAGTATCGGTGAACACGAGCAGGTGCGACACAATAGGCGCGCTGAACAGTGCGTCGAGCCGCTCGTAGGTCATCACATCTTTGCCGAACTTGATGTCAGCGTAGGTCTTGAAGAACTGTCTGCGTGCGGGGGTGTAGTCAAATTGCGCGCGTGGGACAAGCTCGAACTCGATACCTTGTCCTTTCCGCATGATGCGCCGGTTTTCAGAAGAAAGCTTGAACTTGGCCAGGTTTACCCGCACATGCCGGCAGAGGTAGAACCTGTCGAGGTTCCGCGACGATGGCAGGAACCCTGCGTCAAAGATGTCTGCTGGCGTTTCGCCAGGCTCGGGCACAGCCCAGACCGCGTAGGGGAATTGGTAGTGCGCGTAGTCAGACTTTGATTCCGAAAAGATCAGTTTCATGGGGCTTTAGAGCTGGTCACGGGCCAGGTTATTTTGCAACGGCGTGCTCAACTGTTAGGCAAGCGTGGGTGTCCAAAGGCTGCGTATCTGCGGAGACGCATTTGCGCTGGAGCCGGAGCCGCCAGCCAGTGAGCACGTCGTAACTGACCGAACCTTTGAGCCGCGCGATATCGTGCGCAGTTATTTCCTCGGTTCCTTGTTTGCCCATGATTACCACCTCGTCCCACATTTGTGCTTCCGGAATGGCTGTCACGTCAACCATGAATGCGTCCATTGTCACCCCCCCTACAATGGGCGCGCGCTTGCCATGGATCAACACGTGCCCTTGGTTGATCACGCGTGGGAATCCGTCGCCGTAGCCGACCGGCACGATACCGATGCGCATGCGCGTCTTGGCCGTGAAACGCATGCCGTAGCCGACCGAGTCGCCGGGCTCGAGCTGTTGGAACCCTGCGATCCGCGCCTTGACTGCCATTACCGGTTGGATGCCTGGGATGCGCCGGCACACTGCCGATGGGAACACGCCGTACATCAGGATGCCGATCCGCACCATGTCAAGGTGCGCGTGTGGCAGATCAAGGAACCCGCCGCTATTGCATGTATGCCGGAACTTTACCGCCACGCCGCGTTGCGCCATGGCGGCGAGCACTTGGTTGAACCGCGCGAGCTGAAGATTTGCGAATGTCTTGTCTGCTTCGTCCGACTGCGCGAAATGCGTGAGCACGCCTTCGAGTTCCAATGACTTGAGTGAACACACAAGCTCAATGAGCTCGAGCGCCTTGTCCCAGCGCACGCCGTACCGGTTCATGCCGGTGTTAATTTTGATATGAACAGGGACGCGCTTATTCGCGCGGGCGGCGACCTTGGCCAGGAGTGTGGCTGTGGTTTCTTCGTTCAAGCAAACGGTTAGGTTATGCGCTACGCACCAGGGCAGCTCGGCTGGTTGACGCTCGCCGAGCAGTAGCAGCGGCGCGCGGATGCCCGCCTCGCGCAGTGCCATTGCTTCTTCGAGCGTGCTCAACCCTAGGCCCCACGCGCCTTCTTCGAGCGCGATCTTTGCCACTTCGCGTGCGCCGTGGCCATAGGCTTCGTCTTTGACCACGGCGAGTAATTGTACGCCTGGGGGTAGCTCGCTCCGAATGAGCTGCAAGTTCCTGCGTAGCCGGCCTAAGTCGATTTCTGTCCATGCGGGCCGGCCCGGAAATGGTTGCGTTTCGAGCTGCGTCATTGCGCGGGGACTATGTTGGGCTTTTCTGGCGCGCGGCGCAACTGCAGTAGTTGCAGCGTCTGCAGGCCCTGGCCGTGGTCACATTGCGCCTGGAGGCCACCGGATGCGGCCTATGTCAGTCCGGTAGTAACTGCCGACAAGCCGGATCTTGCGAATGTTCCTGTAGGCAATTGCTACGGCTTCCTCGACCGTCGGGCCGAGCGCGACCACATCGGCGATCCGGTGACCGGTGGCAATCAGGTTCCCGTCGGCGTCGCGTGTGACTTCGTTCCACCACACATCGCAATCGAACGGCCCTGTAATTGTCAACGGCAGATGCGGTGTGCGCAATTGCACGAATGGGTATCCGTATCCGGCAAGCGTGATTGAGCAACCGAATTCGAGTCCGGGCCTGAACTTTAGTTCGATCTTTTTGTTCTGTGCAGTCCGTGAGATCACTTCCACCGGATTCGCGAGCATGCGCAGCAGCATTGGGCCGGAAGTGATCCCAATTCGTATGTTGTACTCGATGACGTGCCATTTGCCGCGGTGTTTGATTGCTGTGACCTGGAGCGGGCCATTGAACTTACTTTGGCGCAGCCATGGCCACAGCGGATGGATCAGCTCGCGTGCCAAGCCGTATTTGTCGGTCGGGTCGGCCTCGACTAATCCGCCTAGGGGCGCGCCGGCTACGATCCCGAGGTCCCCATCGAAGGCGCGTTTGTATTCTTGGTTAGTGACGACCGAGTATATCTCGCCGCCTGTGACGAATACGATGTGGCCTGCTTCCGGCCCTTCGAGGTACTCCTGCAGAAATACGCCTTCGGCATAGTTTACGTGTGCGAGCCAAGCGCGCGTCTCCTCGACTGTTTGGCAGAGAATGGTGTGGACCGGGCTTGCCGGCGCGCAGAGCGGGTTTTTGATTACATACGGCAGTGGCCTGCGGCGCACAATCGCCTCGGCTTCGAGCCGGTTCTGAGCTACATACGCGCGCGGGTACGGGATTTTGAACTGCGCGCAAAGGCGCCGCGCGAAATCGCGCTCGCGTTCGATAAGCATGGCCTCGCCTGTAGGGCTGAGTATTCCCGCGCCGGAACGCCTCAGTTCTTCGGCCCAAGGAGCTTGGGCCCAGTCAATTGATTGCGGGATTACCACGTCCACCCCCAGCTTCGCGATCAGCGTGCAAGGATTCGGGTGCAGTTCCCGGTTATAAGTCGGGCCGGCCAGTGAGGGCGGGAAATGCCCGTAATTGCGTGTCAAGTATGTGCACACGCGCGCGCCTGCGTCGGCCAGTGCCTGGCAGACGCTGTGCGCGAACGCGCCCACGCCCAGCACCATGAAGTGCGGGGGGCGTCCTGCGCTCGGACGTGTCCGGTCCCGTCTCATTCAGGTGCGGCAAGCCTGTTGCCAATTGGCCGCCACGTCAAGCACGGCGAATCCGCCGTTGCGGCGAAGCTGCTATGTTGGGGTCCCGGATCAGCTTTCACACCGTCCGGTTTGAAGACCGCGAGCGCCGCAGTTTCAGCGCCGAACCGGAAAAATGAGTTTGTCTCAGCGCGGCTGTGATCCAAGCGCCAGCGTCAGGTTGGCCTTTGCCGTTGCGCAAGGTTTTCCGAGCCTGGCCAACCAAGACCTTTCAGACTGCCGGTGGCAGCCGCGCTTGGATTCTCGCCTTTGATGGCCTGGCTGGTACCTCCATCCGCGATGTACAGCGCAGACTGGGTCGCAGTTCGGTGTGCATGCTTTACCCCTAAAGTGTCGACACTAACCAAGATTAAGCTCTTGGCGCTGCGGCTGCCAGGCGCTAACAATGCCGCCAGCTTCCTCAGGCAATGTGCTTGAGGCTACGGTAAGCATGTGCCTGGGTTTCAGCCGGTTGGACGTTCTGCAAGTTAAAACCGGGCGGCCGCTTCGGCGGCTTTAACACCATGCCTTAAGGCCCCGACCCGTGTTGGGAACGAGTGGACAAGCGCCCGGGTTTTCACCGGACTGAATGCCCAATGCTAATGGCACGTACGATAACTGGCGTTGAGCGGGTTTGGCAGGCCTAACCGTTTCGAGTCGCAATTGATTTATGTCTGGCGCCAAGGTGCGGAATTTTTTTGGTGGCAACAGTTCGTTTCAATGCTAAACAAATCGCATGCGCACGCTATTAATCGGAATTGACAGCGGTACACAATCGACCAAGGCAGTTGTAGTGGATGCCAAGAACGGCAGGGTCCTCGGCATGGCATCGGTCGGGTATGACCTGATCCCGGGCTACCGCCTGGGGCGAAAGAGCAACACCCGCACACGTGGCGCGATGCGGCTGCGAAGGCGGTTAAGGCAGCTCTTAAGGCAGCTAAGGCCAGGCCGGCCGAAGTAGTCGCAATCGGTGTCAGCGGCCAGCAGCATGGGTTTGTGCCCCTGGACAAGAATGGGGAAGTGATTCGCCCGGCCAAGTTGTGGTGTGATACTTCCACTGCCGCCGAGTGCGAGGAGATCATGGCCAAGCTGGGCGGGTACGATGCGACGATTAAAAAGCAGGGTATTGCGGTGCTGCCCGGGTTCACTGCGTCAAAGATCCTTTGGCTCAAGAAGCACGAGCCGCAGAACTACGCGCGGCTTGCCACGGTGCTCCTGCCGCACGATTACCTGAACTTTTGGCTGACTGGGAACCGCGTGATGGAGTACGGCGATGCGAGCGGGACGGCGCTGCTTGACGTGCGCAACCGCAAATGGTGCAAGGAGACCATTGAGGCCATTGACCCGGAGCTGATGGGCAAGTTGCCGCCGCTGATCCCGAGTGACCAGCCTGCGGGTCAACTCCAACCCTCGACGGCTAAGCAGCTCGGGTTGAATCCGGGTGTGCTTGTCAGTGCCGGGGGCGGCGACAACATGATGGGCGCAATCGGCACGGGCAATACGCGGCCGGGCATAGTGACCGCCAGCTTCGGCACAAGCGGCACCATTTACGCCTGTTCGGAGACGCCCGTTATAGACCCGCTAGGTGAGATTGCCGCGTTCTGCGACTCTACAAACCGTTGGCTGCCGCTGCTCTGCACCATGAACGTGACTGTGGCGACCGAAATGGTGCGGAAAGATTTCGGCTGGACGATAAAGCAGCTCGATGCGGCGGTGGAGAAGTGCCCGGCAGGCGCGCTTGGGCTGGTGCTGTTACCGTACCTCGAAGGCGAGCGCACGCCCAACGTGCCCGACGGCACGGGCGTGTTTTTCGGGGTGAACCCGCGCACGTTCGAGGCGAAATGTTTCGCGCGCGCGGCCATGGAAGGTGTGACGCTGGGGATGAACTACGGCCTGAGGCGGCTCGCCGAGCTGGGTGTGAACGCGCGCCAGATACGGGCGACTGGCGGCGGGTCGAAATCCAAAGTTTGGCGCAGAATAATGGCCGATGTGTTCAATGCTGAGGTCGTGACGCTCAAAGTTGCTGAGGGTGCGGCGTACGGCGCGGCGTTACAGGCCTTCTGGTGCTGGCGGCTACAGAAGGGCGAGAAGGTGAAGATCAGTGATATCACCGACGCATTTGTGAAGTTGAACGAGCGCGAGACGGTCGAGCCGACCGCGGCGAACGTGGCGGTGTATCGGGAGCTGCAGCAGATACAGGACGAGCTGTCACGCGCGTTGCGCAGCCTGTTCGGGCGGCATAGAAAGTTTGTATTGGAGCTGACCAAAAAGTGAAGAGTGCGCGGGCTGCCGGAGCGGCCGGCGGCTCCCCAATTGGACGGGTTGAGGTGCGCGTGGTGTTCAGTTGTCAGCTCAATGCCGTGAGCACCGCGTCCCTTAACCTTACCAGGGCGGGTTGAACCTCGGCTGGCAAATGGACGCGGAGGATAC
>JANWZY010000149.1 GCA_025061935.1 Verrucomicrobiia bacterium | reverse complement strand
ACCGATGGAGGCGAGTTCGGCATGGGCGCAGAAATCGGCATCAGCACAGACAAAATCGGCGCGCGCGGACCAATGGGCCTCGAGGAGCTGACAAGTTACAAATGGCTCGGGTTCGGCACAGGCCAACTCCGGACCTGAGCGGCCTACCGGTCCACTAACAGGGCTTTTCGCTCCGGCTCAGCCACCACAGCGGTCAACCCGAATCCATTGAGATTCGCATGTGGGTTTTCTGCGATATTTCGGCGGGGGCTTTCGCGGCGTTAAAAAATTGCGTGGTGCGCCTGCAAAATCGGTCTTTGGTTTTAATGCTGTTGTGCGCGCCGTCCGAACCGGGCCCGCCGCCGACACGATTTTAAACCCGGTTAAACCCGGCTGTTGATGCAGGTACACAGAAAGGTGCTCCGATTTGTTTATGGCTCAACAGTATGCCGCCGGTCCAGCTCTGCAAAGACGAGCGCAGTTGCGGGCGGTACCATTTTCGGGATACGATTTGGTGCATGCATTTTGAGAGCGCGCAACTGAGTGGCGCGGTCACGCCAGCGCAGGTTGCCGAGTTTGTCAGGCAGCGATTGCCTCCGAGGGGGTTGTTCGCAGGACTGAGCTGGCGGATTGCGCCCGCGCCGTTCGTGCTCGGGCCGGAGCTTGCCGATGCATTGGAGCGGCTCGGCCGTGTATTACTCCGGTTTTACCAAGCCGCGAATCTGCTTTACCGGCACAGTGTTGATGGTGCCCAACCTGGTTGGGTCGCCGAGCTGCTTGACCGCGGCAAGCCCGCCGAGTTGATCGCCCTCCAACGGAGCGCAGTTTTCAGAAATGCTTTGCCGCGCGTGATACGGCCCGACGTGTTACTCACCGACAACGGCCTTTGCATAACCGAGCTTGACAGCGTGCCGGGCGGTATCGGCTTAACTGCTTGGTTGAATCAAACCTATGCGGGGGCGTGCGGTAGCAACTGGCAGTCTCGTATAATCGGCGGGGCAAAGGATATGCTGGACGGGTTTGCCGCCATTTTCGGGGACGCCCCGAACGTGCATATCGTTGTCTCCGATGAGGCTGCCACCTACAGGCCCGAGATGGAATGGCTGGCTGCGCAGCTCGGCGCGCGGTTTGGCGTCCGCGACGGTTCGTACACTGGATTTGGCGACGGGGACGCGGTTTATCGGTTCTTCGAGTTGTTCGATCTGGCCAACGTGCCGGCGGCAAAAACAATCTTCGACCTCGCCGCAGCAGGACGGATCGTGGTGACGCCGCCGCCGAAGCCCGCGCTCGAAGAAAAGCTGTTGTTCGCCTTGTTCTGGAATCGGAATTTACGCGAGTTCTGGATTCGCGCACTCGGTGCAGGATTTTTCCACAAGTTACAGCAACTTTTCCCTTACACGTGGGTAATTGACCCGATGCCGATGCCGCCGCACGCGGTCATACCGCGATTGGAGATTACGAGTTGGGATCAACTCAAGCTGATGTCTCAAACCGAGCGCCAGTTGGTGCTCAAGGTTTCAGGATTTTCACCGCTTGCCTGGGGCGCGCGCGGTGTGTACTTGGGTAGTGACATGTCGCGGGAAGAATGGGCTGCTGTGGTGGATACTGCGATACAGAGCTACAGCCGTGCGCCCTACGTGTTACAGGAGTTCCACAAACCGCGTCGGGTCAAGACAGAATGGTTCGACTTCGCGCGTGGCGCGCTAGTCGAGATGGACGGGCGTGTGCGCCTTTGCCCGTACTATTTTGTAATTGGTGACAACAGTGCGGCGCGCGCACGGCTCGGCGGCGTGCTCGCCACAATTTGCCCAGCAGACAAAAAGATTATCCACGGAATGAATGACGCAGTGCTTGCTCCTTGCGCGAGATGAGCCTGGTCGAATACACACTTTTAGCTTTCACGTCCTTGTTCGTGATTGTGGACCCGATCGGCGCGGTGCCAGCGTTTCTGGCAATGACCCCGGACGATTCTGTTGCTGCGCGCGTGCGCATGGCGCGCCTGGCGTGCGGCGTTACCGCGGGTGTCTTGCTTGCTTTCGCGCTGGCCGGGAAGTGGGTCTTCAGGCTCTTCGGCATCACGCTGCCAGCGTTCCAGATCGCAGCAAGTATCGTCCTTTTGCTTGTGGCTCTGGACATGTTGCGCGCACAGCGCTCGCGCGTTTACGAAACGCACGAGGAACGAACTGCCGGGCGCTTGAAGGAAGACGTTGCCATCACGCCGCTGGCCATACCGATGCTGGCAGGGCCGGGTGCCATCTCGACAGTGATCCTGCTTCAGAGCCGCGCCGAAACCGTCGCCCAACTGATGGCACTGGGGGCGGCTATCATTGCGGTTGCAATTGTAACTTATGTCATCCTGCATATTACTGCGCGCGGCGCGCAATGGTTGACACCGATTGCTATCAAAATAACAAGCCGCATAATGGGTTTGCTCCTGGCTGCGCTAGCCATTCAGTTCATGTTGAATGCTCTGGTCGAGGTTAAACAGACCCTCTTCTGAGCGCACGTGCGGCAGGCCCGTATTCAGAAGTTAGTTCGGCGTGATCTTGGTGCCGATCGCCTAGGCCAGGGTTTTCAGATTTCCAGCACTTTTTCGAACCGCGTCAGGTTACGCAGTCCGTTGCGCGTAACCAGCACGACGTCTTCGAGCCTGACACCGCCAATGTCGAGATAGTAAAGCCCTGGCTCAACGGTTACAACGTGTCCCGGCTTGAAGCGGTCGGCCGAGTACGCGTTGATCCGAGGCGGCTCATGGATTTCGAGGCCCACCCCGTGGCCCGTGCCGTGGAAAAACCCTTGCATATGGCCATCGCGCCGGTGCGTTTTGTACCCCTGCTGTTCAAAGAACTCTTGCACTGCACGGTGCACCTCGCACATGCGAACGCCCGGCCGGATTTTCTCAAATGCAATCTGCTGGGCGCGCCGAACTGTGTCATACAGCTTCCGCACCGATTCGGGTGCGTGACCTTTGACCACTGTGCGGGTAATGTCGCCGTAATAGCCTGTCTTTTGGGAACGCGGGAACACGTCAATAATGATTGGCTCGTTGGCACGGAGCACGCCGTGGCCGGGTTCGTGCGGGTTACACGCTTGTTTGCCGCACGCCACTATTGTGCGGCATGCCTGACCGTTCGCCTGCGCAATTGCAGACTCGATCACGCCGCGCAGGCGCTCGGCCGTCAGCGGAATGGCATTGTAATAAAGCGTCTTCCCACGCCCGACCTTGGCGCGCTTTAATACCTGGATTGCTTCAGCCAGTCCCACCTCTGCCATTACAAGCGCGGCGGTGATTTTTTTAACCTCGTCCGGCGACTTTAACTCGCGTTCAGGGAAAAATGCCCCACGCTTCGGACGCACGGTTATGCCGAGCTGTTTCAGTTCTGCTGCCAACCCGCACGGGAAGCTGCCGGGCACCACCGCATGCCTGAGTCCGCGCTCACGCATCATTTGGGCTATCACATGCGCGAGTTTGGGATTCTTCAATCCTTGCTGCCGGAGCCGTTCAAGGTATTGACTCAGCCGCAAAATGGTGCACCCACGGATTTGATCGCGCGCGCGGTCGTACTCGAGGTCTGTTACTGCGACATACCGTCGCCCTTTGGCGCACAAGTAAATGAACGGGTCAGGGGCGAACATGCCCACAGCATACAGCATGTCCGGGTCGCGCTCGCTGTCCGCCACGATCAGCAAAGTCTTGGATTTCGTCGGCATGTCCTTATCGGGCTACAAGGCCACGGAACAAGCCGTTGTGACTGTTTTTATCCGCGGCAAGTGCCACATTCGAACGAGCCTCAGGCGTAACCCCAACTATTCAGTGGAAAAACTGCGGCGCAACGAAATACAACTTGCCGGGTTCGAGCCTGATCCGCTCGAGGCCCACGTCGAGCTTTACCACTGTTTCTTTTCCAGGCCCGATCAGTCCCAACAGGTCCACCAACTCGACCCGTTGTCGGTATTGCACAAGGTTCGCTTCGGTCACGCCTGCCAGTTTCTTTGCCCGCTTAACCGCCGTCTTGAAATCGCCCAGCTCGTCCACGAACCCGTGTTTATACGCCTCGCGTCCGGACAAGACTCGGCCGTCGGCATAAGCTTCCCAGTTGGCAGCCAATGCGCGGCCTTCGCCACCGGACTGCTCATTGGACCATTTCCGCCCCTCTGCCACCACATTCTTGAACCGCAGGTACACCTCATCAATGAGCGCCTGGATCATCGCGTGCTCTTCCTCGGTGATTTCGTCGGGCGGGCGCGCGCCGCTCAGCATGTCCTTGTACTTACCGCTCTTGTAAATCATCGGTTTCAACCCCACCTTGTCCATCAAGCCGCGGTAGTTCAGGGTGCTAATCATTACACCGATGCTACCTGTAATGGTCATCTCATGCGCGACTATCCAACGGCACGGCGCGCTGACGTAGTACGCGCCCGAGGCCGCCAGACTACCCAAGCACGCCACTACCGGCTTGCGCCGCTTATCCTGAAACTCGCGGATCGCGGCGCTGATCCTGTCGGCGGCCAGCGCCTCGCCCCCAGGTGAGTTCACCCTCAAAATTACTGCCTTGACCTTTTCGTCTGCGGCCGCGCGTTTCAACTGGGCCTCGAACACCTCAACCATCGTATAACCGCCACGGACAATTGCCTCAGTGATAACCCCGTCCAGTTCGATGACGGCAATTTTTGCAACTGCTCCATTGTCTTCGAGCACGACTTCTTCGACGCGCGGCCCGCCGTCGCGCGGCACTTTGCCAGCCACAGCAAATATTTCGGCCATGAACGCCGCCACACTGGCTAGCACACCAAAAACTACCGCACAGACCAGAACCACTACGAAAACGACCCACAAACGTTTCCTCGGCTTCGGCGGCGGCGGCGCGCTGATTACCGGCGGCGGCGATATTGGTGGCGGGACGCCTTGGCTCTGGACGTTCGCGTTCGATTCCATAGCTTCCTCAAGCCTAACTGGCCAACAATGCTAAAGCAAGCGCGTTAGCGCCGTTTCTGCTTGCCCCGCCCAAGCCCGATCACGAGAATCTTCGTGTGGCTAGCCGGGTGGCATTGAACCAGCGAACCCGACGATCCAAATGCGAACAACCAAAACTAAATTCGACCTTCAAGCGTACTTGATCCAGCGCCAACAGGCGGTTAACGCGGCGTTGGACAAATTCCTGCCGCCAGCAAACACAAAGCCGCGCACAATACACCGCGCAATGCGGTACTCGCTGTTCGCCGGCGGCAAACGCATGCGTCCGATTCTTTGCCTTGCGGCCGCTGAAGCCTGCGGCGGCACTATCGCAGACGCCATGCCCTTGGCTTGCGCCATCGAATGCATTCATACCTACTCGCTGATACATGACGATCTACCGGCACTCGACAACGATGACTTCAGGCGCGGCAAGCCGACCAGCCACAAAGTGTTTGGCGAGGCAATCGCAATTTTGGCCGGCGACGCGCTCCTGACACACGCGTTTGAAATCGCAGCTCAAGCCAAGGGTTGGCCCCGGTACCCGCACAAGGTCATCTTTGCGGAACTCGCGCATGCCGCGGGATCAAAACAGCTTATTGCAGGCCAGGTTGCCGACCTGGAAGCCGAGGGCCGCGCGATTTCCCCTCGCGAGTTGCGCTTCATCCACGAGCGGAAGACCTCGGCATTGCTCTGTTGCGCCGTGCGGTTGGGGGGCATGAGCGCAAATTGCACACCGGCACAGTTGGAAGCCCTGACCCGATTCGGATACAACGTCGGACTAGCGTTCCAGATCATAGACGACATCTTGGATGTCACGCAGCCCACTGAAAAGCTTGGCAAGACCTCAGGCAAGGACGCCAAAGCACGCAAAGCCACTTACCCGGCTATTTTGGGACTCGAAAAATCGTCCAAGCTCGCCGAGCAGCTTACAAACCGCGCGTTGGCAGCACTGACGCCACTTGGTGCCCGCGCGGTACCGCTGGCGACCATAGCGGAATACCTTCTCCGACGCGACAAGTAGCGCGGGGGTAACCACAGCCATTGACTGGTCGAGCGCCCGCGAGTTCGGACTATGCCAACTTGCGCCCCGGCCCGCTGGTGGCGGGAAAGCCTGGCGGGCAAACCATAATTCCTCGCACTAGCACCTTAGCCCGCTGAGTCAGTGCCTCGGGCCAGTGTTCAGCCCTGTGGAACTGCAGGTTGATTTGAGGTCTCTTTAGTCGCTTGTGGTCCTTGAGCAACCGGCACTTGAACACCTACAGCACACCCCACAGGCAGGCATGGTCACACGCTTTTATGATCGCTGGATCGCAGCAGACGCGGTGTTGCACTACCGAGCCGTCAGGCCCGTGACATTCGGACCTTGCAAACGGGGCGCAATGCGGTGGCTACAGGCCTAGTTTTGCGCTGGCATTCAAATCGGACGGGAACCGGGAGGCTTATGCTTTGGCAGAGTGCTGCCGAAATGATTACGCTGATATTCCGGCTTGTTAGCACGTGGTCAGTATTTACCATGCTCGGCTGCCGCGTCGAACATGGCCAGGATAAACTCGGGCGGCGTGTCTGGCTGGATATTGTGAGCCGGTGCAAACACGAAGCCACCGCCAGGCTTCAGAGCCTCCATGTTTCGTCGCACCGCTTCGCGCACCTGCACGGGGGTGCGGCATTGCGTCAGCTCGGGGGCGTCCACCCCGCCGCCCCAAAAAACGAGATGCCTGCCGTATTCCGCTTTAAGTCGGGCCAGATCCATATCCTTCGCCGAGCTTTGAAGAGGATTGAGGATGTCAACTCCGGTTTCGATTAAGTCCGGAATGAATTGCGTTATCGCGCCACAGGAATGGTACCAAATTTTGGCACGCGTCCGCGATTTGATGAATTGCACAAGTCGCTGCTGCCGTGGTTTGATTATCTTCCGATAAATTTCTGGCGCAACCAGCGGGCCTTCCTGTGCGCCCAGGTCGTCCGCAATCGTGATGATATCCACCACATCACCCACCTCGGCCAAGAACAACCTGAACCATCCCAGCCAGAACTCCAACACCCGTTCGATTAGTACCTCGATCACTTCCGGCTGCAGGATCATGTCTGTTAAAACATTGCCTAGCCCGCGCAGCCGACAGCACATTTCAAACAGACTCGCGGCGTCACCGCTAATTATCGCGTACCGCCCCGCGTGCTTGAGCGAAATCGCGCGGTCGCGCACGTCCTCAAACCTGCTCGGATCGTCCCCTTTCGGGAAAGGATACTGTTTAATCTGCTCTAATGATAGCCCCGCCAGCGGACTGGCCTTGATGTAGCAGTAATGCGGCGCTGTGGCACAAATGGACCAGGTAACCCCGAACTCGTCGGTAAACTCGAGTTGGCCCCCAACCGAAACACAATCTTGATTTACCTGGCTCATTAATCCGCCCGGGCACGCGGCCCACACGTACCGCGTGTCCACATGCAACCGCTC
>JANWZY010000148.1 GCA_025061935.1 Verrucomicrobiia bacterium | reverse complement strand
TGCCCCGGTCACATCCCACGAAAGCCTAATGGCGTCGCCCCGCGCAACCTCTTCAAAGTCTGCTGTAAAGCTATTGATTTCTGTAGGTTGGACTTGGACAAGTCCAATCAAACTAGACAACCCATTCGTGTAAACGAACATAATTTCTTCAGGTGACAACGCCCGGGCCCACACCGCTACGTCGTCCACAAGCCCGTCAATAACATGGGATGGGGCTAGCCCCCGCGAGATGCCGCCAACCGTGGTTGCCTTTATTTGCCAGTACCACCTAGACCACCTTTCCTCGGGTATGCCTGGAGGTGGCTCATTCGTGGTGTAATAGAGATTATTAGTCCAAATCCATGTGAGAACCTGGGAATTGTTACTCAGATCCCTGTATGTGCCCGTCCCTGGGTCTAGGTTGCCATCCACATAGACCATATGGTTACCGTTAATGTCCTTTACAATGGTCAACATTCGCCACACACCATCGCAAACCGCGTTAATAGTATGCCCCTCGCCTTGGGTCACGCGCCAACCTGCCATGGGCGTTTGGATTATACCATCCGGGAAGGTCCATTCTGCCGGACCGCCGGCGTCTTGGCGTAATAGGAATGCTGCCCAATTGTAACCCCGCGCACTCGCGGTGCCGATCGCCCAAAGCGGGCTCATATGGCCGTCGTAATCAGACTCACACCAGAACCTTAGATCCGCTGCCACCTGATCAGCTTCCCTAATCTTAACCCACATATTTAGCGTGAATTCTTCCATGTTGCAGACAGGGAGAAAGTCTCGCGCCGCTAGGTTCGTGCTGGAAAACCTATCACCTGCAATATGACGGAGGACACCGCCCTGTGCTCTATAAAAACGGAAACATTTATTTGTCGCAGGTGCGGTCGGCCGATCCCCCGCGGGGACCAAATTCGTAACCGTCATATTGTACAATCTGAAGTGCTTCCCACTGATTATGTCTGGCGTTTTGCCGCCAACGACTTCTTCGAATGGCCAATAGCATACCAATCTGTTTGTGACTTGCTCGAAAGTCACCTGGCCTATTATTGAGCTAGGGAGCAACAGCCCTCCAATCACTATTACGCCGATTATTTTTTTCGATAGTTTCATAGTCTTTCCGCTCATTTATTCCTTTCACACTCTTAACCAGTTTGGCTCCTTCCGCCGGTTCAGCGGCCCGTCTGAAAACAGACGCGCTATTGTTTCCTAGCCGAATTATTTCAAAAATCCAAAAGCTGTCAACAAAAATTTTTGCTTTTTTGAAACGGCGCCTTCTTGCTGGACAACGGAACCGTATGCTTGGTCTTGGCGTGGTTCCCGAGCGCCTAGTGTGAACTCTAGTCACGGTCGGGAGCCTATTTGGCGGCTCGGCAGAAACGGTTGAAAAAGATCGCTTCCACGCTCAAAAAGTCCAATATACCAATCGAGGAACTGGTCCTAAGAGCAAATAGGCCGGAAAATGCGCAAAATCTCGAGTGAATTTACATTGCCCGGAATACACTCGAAAAAAACGTGCGCCCCAGCTACACGGGTACGCTGCGACACGTGAAATACTGGAATATTTCAGCGTTGTCCGCAAAGTTTTCGAGATGAAGTAACAAAATGGCCGCGCTAATTGCCAGAAATCCGCCGCAGTTGAAAATCGAAAACCCAGACTCGGTTGGTCCCTTGGCCCCAGCCCAACATTTACGGCCAAAAAGAAACCACTTTCTCACTCAGTAGAACCAGTACGTGTCCCCTGTGGTATAAACGGCTCGGACTTTTTTGGCTACCCTGCCTTCGACACGCCCGTCGGCAAAAGCGGCGTTTACTCCATTAAATCGTCCACCGAAAAAGTGCGCCGTATTCGGAGAAATGTTGTTCACATCGGGTGACGCTGGACGGGGCGAGTTCAAGCCATTGCCTTGACCCGAGCCGCATTCACAACTGATGAACGGCACACGCGGTGCCGCTTTATCTGATGTTTTTCTCGGCCACCCGTACAAAGCTGGGTCCGTTCCGCGCGCCCATTCAGGGACGTAGCCTGGGCCTTTCCCGGAGTAGTCCGTCGGAAACCAGTTATTTTGGTAACGGGGCACCCAATAATTGAAATTCAAAATTAGCTGGCCCGGCCAGTTCTGGTGTAAGTAGAAAATAAAATCGTCAATATTTTGAATTGGGTGCCCTCGCCTTTGCTGTACCCACTGGTTTGCGCCATCGTACTCTTGCGGCCGGACCGGATCAAACCACATCGGAATAGTAAGTCCAAACGGGATTAAAGCCCGCGCCATATTAGTCCCAACATCCCAAGCCCATTGGCCACCGCCAGAAGGGTTGAATGATGGAAGCCGGTCTTGAGAATCGTCGCCCGCATAAGATGTGGCAACAATTGCCCATTGCCGGAGGTTGGACGCACAATTAACGACCTTTGCTTTGAACTTCGCTCTAGATAGGGTCGGCAAAAGCAACGCGGCAAGAATTGCTATAATCGCTATTACCACCAACAGTTCGATCAGAGTAAAACCAGCGGAATAAATCCCCTTTTTAGCACCTTTCGCTGTACAAACCCAGCGATCACGAGCTGAGAAAAGCATTTTCACACCACCGCTACCTTCAATTAAGCTCATAGGTTTCATTTGTTCTCCCTCAGGTCGTCCTCTTCGCATTCCTTTTAAGCCAAAAATCAGTTAGGCACCTTGCCTAACCATTCACTGTCACAGCTCTTAGAAACATCCGACCGCAGGCCATTCTCCAGCCCCAGTTCGTTCGAATCCCATAATACACACGCCAAGCGGTGCTGCCTCGCTCCGTTCGGCTTTAATCGGCCCGTGGAAACAGGCATTACCAATCAAGGCATCCAAAGCATGAATCCTCATTCCAGGTTCAGTAAAACCAGTAAGTATCACCTGTGGTGTAAACCGCCCGTACCTTTTTTGCGGGGCGCCCTTCGACGCGCCCGTCTGCAAACGCTGCGTTCACGCTCCGGAACCTTCCCCCGTAAAAATGTCCAGTCTTAGGCGCGATATTATCCACCTCAGGAGAAGCGGGCCTAGGGGAATCTAAATTTTTGGTTCCGCCGCGGCCGGAGGCACAAGCACAACTAATAAATGGTACGCGTGGGGCCGCTTTATCCGAGGTCTTTCTGGGCCAGCCGAAAATTGCGGGGTCCGTCCCGCGTGCCCACTCGGGTACATATCCGGGGCCTTTCCCGGAGTAATCTGTTGGGAACCAATTATTTTGGTACCGCGGCACCCAGTAATTGTGATTTAGAAGTAACTGCCCCTGCCAACTATTGTGCAAGTAATACTTCAAATCTTCAACGCTTTGGATGGGATGACCCAATCGCGCCTGAACCCATTGATTGGCTTCATCGAACTCACGGGGCCGCACCGGATCAAACCACATAGGAATGTTGAGACCATATGGGATTAGTACGTTCGCCATGTTCGTACCGACATCCCAGGCCCATTGCCCGCCACCTGAAGGATTGAAAGATGGCAACCTGTCCTGGGGATCGTCACCGGCGTAAGACGCCGCCACAATTCCCCATTGCCGAAGATTTGAACTACAGTTTGTTACCTTCGCTCTGAACTTCGCAGTGGCTAAAGCCGGCAAAAGTAACGCAGCCAGAATAGCGATAATCGCAATAACTACTAAAAGTTCAATTAACGTGAAGCCGCAGGTTAAGCTTACTCGGGCGCCTTTCGTTTTGCTCTGGATTATTTTGCCACTCCGCACCTGCCTTGAAACGCTCGCATTCATTTCTTACCAGTTTGTTTCCGTAAAAAACTAAAGCGTGAACTGGTCCACGTCAAGCGAAAATTTCTCTTTTTTAGGCTCAAAAAAGCAATATCCCAAATAATCGAAGGTTCCGACCAGCCTGTTGATTATTTTCACACGCTTCTCGAGAGGACAGCAGACAATGACCCTGCCTTGAAAATTGTGTCAATGATGTTTGTGCGCAATAAAGGTCCCGACGGTTGGTCCACGTAGCTGCGCGTCTCAAAGTAGGGCCTGCACAGTGGGCTTTTTTCGTGCTTTATCGCCCTGGCGGGCTTTGAGGAGTCTGGCCAATCTACCCCAAAAACGCGGCTGGACCTTAGACGTCACAAGACAACTGGTCATGCAACAAGTCCAACCTGGCCTGCCCCGCAATCCAAAATTTTTGTCCCACCTGGGATAAAAATTTTGGCAGGCTGGAGTTGGACGTAACCGGTAGCGTTCACGGTGCGCCTGGCTCTGTCGTGGTGATTGGGTTCGGGTTGGAAGCGCCCTAAGGTCGGTGGACGCTTTAGCACAGCGCGAGATCAATCCCGTGCATGCGGGCCGCGCCGACAGAGCGGGATACTCAACTCGGGCGATGTGTGCGCCCTGTCTCCGACGATGGTGCAATTTGCTAGAGCGGCTCCAGACGGTACTTCGTTTGACTCACACAATGTTTACCGGCTGAGCCTCGTTGCCAATGAAATGACCGCGAAGTATCCGGGTTCATGCTTGACCGCAAGCCCTACTGATCTGAGGCTGCAGGTCCGCTGGGGAGGATGCGTGATATCGCCTCAGCCAGACTGACAAATGCGACAGTTTTCCCTTGATAGGTTTTTGTGAAACCCGGGCGCGCATCCGCCGCAACCACAAGTAATTCTGCCTCCGGGTAGCTCCTCGCAAATGCGAGCAATCCGCTCGGGTCGAAGTCGCCGACCGACCATTTGCATTCCAGGGCGAGCTTTGGGCGGGCGCCGGGTGCCCACACGAAATCAACTTCGTGCCCGAATTTGTCTCGCCAGTATCGGATGGCGGTGGACTGCGTATGCGCGATGATTTCATTTAACACATAGTGCTCCCAAAGCCGGCCTAAATCCTCACGGCGCAGGTGTGTCCAGCCCCGACACACGCAAACGAACCCGGTGTCGAACCCGTAAACCTTGGGCGCGGCAATCACCTCGCGACTGCGTCGCGAACTGAACGGGCGTATGACCAGCGCCACACCGGTTGCCTCCAACACCGCAAGATAGTTGGTTATGGTGGACCGGCTTACTTCACACGGCGCGGCGAATCGGGTTGCCTCGAACATGCCTCCGCTCTGAATCATGAGCAGTTCCACAAACCGTTGAAAAGACGCGCGCCGTTCGAGTCGAAACAGTTCCTGAATGTCTTTCGCCCAATATGCGTCCAGCCAGTCTTGGAAATCCTTTTCGGGTAATTCGTTGGCGAGGAAAAAGGGGGGAAGCCCGCCATGCAGAAGTCTGTGCTCCAAGTTTGTATTCCCGAACGCTGCCAAGTCCGCTTCGACCATGGGTGTCAACCATACGTCTGCCTTGCGCCCGGCCAGGGTGTCCCTGAACCGCGCGCTTGCGCCCAACGTGGAGGAACCGGTGGCAAGCACGCGTGTCTCAGGGAAATAGTCCGCAGCTATCTTGAGCATCTCTGATGGGTTTGGCAGCCGGTGGATTTCGTCCAAAACGACCCGCTTGCCACGCAGCTTAGCCAGGAAAGCCTCCGGGTCTTCCATTGCGCGCCTGACTCGAGGCAGTTCGCAGTCGAAGTACTCGACGCGCTCAAGAGTTTGCGCCAGACAAGTTTTGCCCACGCGCCGAACACCCCTGAGCCAAATGACCGACTTGCGCTTCCAAGCCGCCTCGATTTGGTGCACCCAAAACTCGCGTTTTACCATACGCCGGCAATTTAGCGTTTGGTAGAACCAAACGCAAGTCTGCCGGCGTTTGGTAAACTTTAAGAGCCTATCAAACTTGATGGAGCGCATGGAAACCCGGTCAGGTACGGTTAAAGGGCCTGCCAGAAAAAGCGCGTTTTAGGGTTGTGCCAGAACAGTTTCACGTTCCGAGGCGAGTTCGAAACGCCGTGGCTTCGGGGCTAGCCAATTAGTTGGTAAGCCCGAATTCCAGCGGGGTCCGGCGGTTGGGTGCTGATTTTTTGGCGGCGATAGACTGCGCAGAAACAGGGGCGAAATGCATTCTCTGCTTTGTGGATTCCTTTCACACCAAGGTTTTGCAGGCGCTCTCAGCTTGAGATCTTCCACGGACATGCCCAACTGCGGTGAAGGGGTGTCTAGCTGCTTAAGTTTGTCGCGGTCTTGCTAGCGCCGGGCCCGCTTGCGCAAGGTGCCGTCGGGCGTCAACTCGCTTTCTTCGAGATTGGCCAAGATGACCTTTCGGACGCCGGATCGATTTTTTGGGCGCGCCACAGGCCCGCGTGGCGCCGCCCAACACCTCCAAATGTGGTGAGAAGGAATGCCGACCGTGTGGCGCGACCGCCTAGCTGGTGTCGGTTCCGCTGCGCACACGTTCATCTTCTTCGGCGCTCGTGTTTCGGGTCGCTTTCGACGTGGCCGAATCTGTATGATATCCCTGGTGTGGGGGAAATGCGGCCCGGCTCCGATGAATGCGTGTGAACGCGGAGCCATGCTGGGGCTGGTATTTCGACCGGAAACCGATAGCCGACGGATGAAACGAGCACTTGTTTTGGGCGGTGGCGGCGCGCGCGGCGCCTTCCAGGTTGGTATGTTGTACAGCCTCGTTATCGAGCGCGGACTTGATTTTCAGGTCATACGCGGCATAAGCGTCGGCGCGCTTAATGCAGCGTTTCTTGCGCAAGCGCCGTCTGGCGGCTCGACCAAGGATTCGCTTACGGCGTTGCAGCGCAGGGTGATCGAGCTGGAACGGCTTTGGCGCACTGAAATAAAGGGCAATCACAGCGTGTATGCCGAGCGGCCAGGGGGTGTATTGGGTCTTGCCGCGGGTGCGGACAGTCTGTACTCGCTGGAGCCGCTGAAGCGCTTGCTGCAGAAACACCTGTCTGTTGCGGCGCTGCGCAGCTCGGGCCGGGACTTCAAGGTTGGCACCGTGTCACTTTTGACCGGGCTTTATCAGGAGTGGGGGCCGGATGATCCAGCATTTGTTGACAAAGTGCTGGCCTCGGCTTCGATCCCGGTCGTGTTCCCGTTTGTGAAGACGGCGCAGCCCAAAGATGTGTTGGTTGACGGCGGCGTGCGGAATATTACGCCGCTGTCGAGCGCGTTTGACGCTGAGCCGGATGAAATCTATGTGTTGTTGACCAGTCGGCTGGTGCGCACGGCCAAAGGCCTGCCTGAGTCGGGCGTACAGGAGCATGCATTTGAACAGTGGGACGACGCATGGTTGGGGACTAAGGTCTCCGGGTTCGACGTGCTGAAACGTACACTGGAAATTTTGACCGACGAGGTGTACTTGGACGATATTCGTGGCGCGCTGGCATGGAACAGCGTGCTTGAGGCCATCAATGAAGTTACGGAGGCTGTGCCTGCGTCGTTGCGCCGGCGGAGCCGCCGGCTCGACGCAGCATTGGAAAAACTCCGGCGATCTACCCGCAAACGGTTCGTGCGTATCCACGTGTTGGCGCCGCAGGTATGGTACGGCCAGGCGAACAGCGCGACGGA
>JANWZY010000147.1 GCA_025061935.1 Verrucomicrobiia bacterium | reverse complement strand
TGTGTGTTGAGTTACAAACCACCCCGCCGGCGCGGCGCAATGTGAACCGCTCAAACGCGGCAGCAAACCAATGAAAACTTCCCAGCCCCGCGTTGAGCGCGCGCTTCACTTCCTGCATTATTCCATGAACCGTCACCACATTCGGGAACCCCGACAAGACCGCGCAGAGCGCGCACTCGCGCTCGGTCCCCTGACCATGCACAATATCGGGCCGCAGCGCGCGCAGTTTCCGCCGCACCGCTCGCACACAGCCTTGGTACCCGGTCCGTAGCCATCCGATCTTGGGCACGTGCAGCGCGTGATAATGAATGTTCGGCGCAATTCGTGCATACGGTTGAACGGGCTTTTGCAAGCAGGAAATAATGTGAATCTCCGGCTCGCCCAATTCTGCGAACCCCTCCAGCAAGGCTTCAGGCGCCGGGCCGAACACCGGTTGCGGCAGGTGGTAAAGCCGCCTGTCCTCGCGGTTGTCGGTCAGTACTATAGCAACCCGCATCCGTCTAAGCTGAGCTGGGCAAACTCAAATCCCCCTGCTGCGCCGGAACCGTTTCCGCTCAGCAGGCCCGTTCGTAACTGTTCGAACGCGGCTGCCAGCCTAATTGTCGAATCGCTCATGCGCAAGACGCGGGCCGAGCTGACAAATGCCTTCGTGGTTGACCAACGTGGCAAGAACGGCCAACCCTTACGCTTCGTGAGTATCACACAAGTGCCGGAGTCGAAATGGAGAAGCTAGTCCACATTGCCAAGCGGCTTTATGGCTCCTCGGTCGCTTGGTTCTGGGTCTTCAATGCGCTGCGGCTCGCCTCGGGCGTGCTGCTGTTGCCGTTGCTGGTCAAGCTGCTGCCCAAGCCCGACTTCGGGATGTATTACGTGTTCCTGAGCCTGGCCGCGCTGGTGCCCATTCTAGACTTCGGGTTTTCGGTCAGCATCGGCCGGGCAGTCAGCTACGCCATGGGCGGCGCAACAGAACTGCGTCCAGAAGGTTACGTGCCGGCAGGGCCGGGCGCAGGGCCGAATTACAAGTTGCTTTGGGAACTCCTCTTTGCCGCGCAAACGCTGTACCGGTGGCTGGCATTGGGCGCCTTGGCGTTCCTGGCCGTGTTCGGCACATACATGGTCCAGATCCGCTCGGCCGAAACGACTATGCCCACAGTCACTTGGATCGCATGGGCTGTAACAATGGTGGGCGCCGCGTGGGAACTGTACGCCGGCTGGTGGAATGTGTACTTGCGGAGCATGAACAAGGTCACGCTGAGTGCGCAGCTCGGCACTTTGGCCTACGCGGTGAAACTGGCGTTAGCGTGCGTGCTGCTTTTGCTCGGATGCGGGTTGCTCAGCGTGCCCCTGGCAGGGTTGGTATCAAGCTTGCTCCAGCGCGAGTTGTCGCGCCGGAGTTGCATCAGATTCCTTGGCCAGCCGCCGGGTCCAGTTGACCCGGCCAGTGCCAAACGCTTGTTGCGGATTCTTTGGCCGAACACCTGGCGGCTCGGCCTACAGTTTCTGAGCAGCTACCTCGGCGGCCACGCCAATATGCTGGTTTGCCAAGCGGCGTTCGGGTTAGCAGCCAGTGCCGAGTACGGCCTGTCTCTGCAACTGATAAGCATGAGTAGCAGCATGGCTATGGTTTGGACCATGGTGAAATGGCCGCTCGTAGGCCAGTACCGCACAAAGGAAGATTTTATCGGGCTGCAACGCATGTTGCGCCCGCGGCTTTGGCTGCAGTTCATTACTTACGCCGTGCTTGTCGCTGGGGTGATTATTGTCATCCCGTGGGCGCTGAGCCAGGTCGGATCAAATAAAACGATTCTGCCCTGGCCATGGATGCTCCTTTTGGCCCTCAACGCACTGCTGGAAATGAATTTTTCGTTCTGGGGAACTCTCATTTCCACTGAGAATCGGTTGCCGTTCGTTTTCCCAACCATTATCACCAATATATGCAGCCTCGCCATTGCCGTTGTGCTTGCTACCAAAACGCAGATTGGATTGCCTTCATTGGTCCTAGCGCCGCTCCTGGCCGGGTGCGCATTTAACTACTGGTATTGGACAATCGAAGGCCCAAAAAACATCCGCACAAGTTTCTCCGAGTTCATGTTTGGGCAGCGTAAAAAAACCTCGGCCACTGGCGCAGGCCGGAAGGACTAGAAAATTTCACGCCGCAGTTGCCGGGGAATTAAGAAAAACGATCGCTTGAAAAAGATTTAACTGCCTGCACCTGACGGCGCTACGCCAGGTGTTGACGAGGAAGCTAAACCCCATTTGAAACGGGTGCTGCTTGACGTTCTGAGTCTGGAAGACCGTCGGTGTTCGCACTGCAGGGCTCTTCAATGATGAACCTTGCCTAATCCGAAGTCTGTGCCATACTTGGAGAGTCACGCATGGTTAGACCTGTACTTCTAAAGCTCTGGCACACCTCACCCGCAACATTGTTTAGCTCGATTTCGGGGCGCATTGCGTCGTTAAAAAGGCGGAGCGGTTGGCAAACAATCCAGAACGGCCCCTTGCGCGGGGTAGAATTGTGCGTCCCTGCGCGTTCGACAAGAGCAAGACGAAAAGACAGTTGGGACGAGATGCTCGCCGGGGAGCTAGACTCATTCATCTTCAGCACGCTCCAAGAGCGTATCCAATTGGACGGAAAAATCTGCTGGGATGTGGGTTCGTTCATAGGATACCATGCAATGTATTTTGCCGCGCTGGGCGCCGAGGTAACAGCATTCGAACCTAACCCGGTCAACTTCGCGATGCTTAGACTGCATCTGGAGCGGAACCCAACGCTGGGCCGGCGAATCGAACCACTGCAGGTTGCACTGTGCGATAATGACGGGGAAATGGATTTCTTGCAAAGCTCCAACATTGGTGGAGCAAGCAGCGGAAGTCATTTAACCTGTTCGCTACCCCCCTTACCCTCAGGCTCTTACAGCGGCTTTCAGCGAAGCAAAGTGCTCACGCGGCGCATTGACACCCTCATTAATAGCGGCCACCGCAACCCTGACCTCATAAAAATTGATGTGGAAGGTGCGGAACTCCACGTGTTAAAGGGCGGCAACAATTTCTTTAAAAACGCGTCCCCGCTTCTGGTTATCGAAGTCCACCATATCCGTCTTATGTTTGAAATCCACAAACTCCTGTCTGAATGGGGCTATAACGTCGAAATACTTGACAAAGCGCCTTTAGAACCTTCGCGCTGCCACATAATCGCGGCGCGCAAGTAATACCCAAAAATAGATCAAACAATCCGAAAAACCCAGCTGGGACACAAGCACTAGGAACGTCGGACGCAGCTTCCGGGGCAAATAAAAAAATCAGGCTCGAGTTTTCGAGTGGGTCCTGCTAATGCATGGGTTACTGCGCGTGAACCCATAAGCCGCGCCGCGCATTTGCCAAAAAACACTTGCGAAACACGGCGCAATATCGCATCTTATCCGGTGTCTGGACGCGGGGTGGAGCAGCCCGGTAGCTCGTCAGGCTCATAACCTGAAGGTCGGTGGTTCAAATCCACCCCCCGCAACCAGGTTTTTTGCTCACCAGATGCAAGACTCGGCCAGCGCATACTACGTGTACGTGCTCAGCAACCCCGCGCACAGGCATTACATCGGCATCTCAGACAACCCGGCCAGGCGCCGGACAATGTGAACATGAGCGCGCCATAGCCATGGGAATTCGACGCGCGCTGTGGATTCCGTGTGCCTACCGCTGACGTGCCGGGCTTAGCCGGGACACGCCACGCTTGGGGGTACGAGCGTTGGCACCCAACTGTCCGCCTCGTGGAATTAGGGTTCATTTCCCCTCAACCGTCTCGGCCAGTTTCGATAAATGGCTAAAGTGCACAGTGCACGGCGCCGGGGGCGGCCTGCAGCAATATATCCACCGAGCTAAAATCCCATTTAAATTGAGCTTTGCATAACTCCGCGGTGCTTTCTCATGCCACTAGACCAGCACCGGCTCTACCCGAGCGCCTGAAACGTCCGCAGTGCCAGGCCGGTCAGCATTTGCCTTGCAGCAAAACACCGTTGAAACGGTTTTTGCGGGCCAGCACCGGCACTTTTACCCTGGCTGAAGGCCGACGCTAATGAAAGAAGGTGTCACTCGCCATGGCAAGCTTCTATAACCTAGAATGTGTCTCGAATAGTTGGCCTCGGTTGCTGGGGGTACTTTAACGTGGCAGGTTTAGCGCATCTGTTTCAGTAAGCTTGGTTTGGGAGCCTTAAGAGTGTCCCAGCAGTTTTGTATGGCGCGTGGCCGGCACTTTTTGCGCGACAACATATGCGCGGATTTGGTACGTACTTGTCAAGTGCTGAGACGAGTTTGAACGCCGCACTGAAGCAGCGCAGCGGGGAATGAAACGTCCACTGCTAACTATAGCGGTGTTGTACGCGATTGGGGTTCTGATTGCCGAATTTGTGCCATTCGAGCGCAACAGCGTGCTGTGTTGCTCCGGCGCGTTGGGGGTAATAGCGCTTTTGGTTCCCAAGGTACGACCGTATCTGCTCGCGCCGCTGTTTGTGCTCGTTGGCGCAGCCAACCTAACTCTCCACAAGGCTGTTCTTTCCCCGTTCGATCTACGTGTCCTGCTGGGCGAGAAACCCGAGTTGGTAACGGTTCAGGGGCGGTTAGTTGGGCCGCCCACGCACCGATCGTACGGAGTTGGTGGAGCCGAGCGGTGGCGCACAGTCGGCCAAATTGAAGTAGTATCACTCCGCCGCGCCGGGTTGGACTTCGAACATGCCGTTGGCCGCGTAGCATTCAGCGTGAATGGCTTATTGGGGGATGAGTACTGTGCCGGTGCGCTTGTCGAGGTGACCGGGGTCATAGGCCCGCCCAGGGGGCCTGTGGCCCATGGCGCTTTTGATTTGAAACAGCACTTAGCACGCCGCGGGATTTATTACCAGTTGCGAGTCACTAGCACGAACGACTGGCGGCTGTTGCAAAAGCCGGACACGGCATCGGTCCAGCACGTATGCGCCAAGTTTATTGCATGGGCAAAAGCTGCGCTTGCGGTCGGGTTACCGGCGGAAGACGAGCCGCTACAGTTGGTCCGCGCAATGACGCTCGGCCTGCGCGACGTGCTTACCGACGATGTGGCGCTGCCGTTCATGAGGTCGGGTACCATGCACATTTTCGCCATCAGCGGTTTGCACATTGCGCTGATTGCAGGAATGCTCGTAACGCTCCTGCGCGTGGCTCAGATTCCGCGCCGCATCTGCGGCGCAGTGGTGATCCCGTTGCTATGGTTCTACACGGCTGCGACGGGCTGGCTACCGTCGGCGGTGCGCGCCACGGTCATGATGAGCGTTGTTATTCTTGGGTGGATGTCCAGTCGGCCGAGTGATGTGTTGAATTCCTTGGGTGCGGCGGCTCTGTTAATATTGATTGCGGATCCACTACAGCTCTTTCAAGCGAGTTTCCAGCTCTCGTTTGCAGTCGTCCTTAGCATAGCCCTGTTGACAGGGCGGTTCCGTGAATCTTGGCATGCATGGACTGCGCCAGACCCATTGTTGCCGGACAAGCTGCGGCCGCGGTGGCACCAATGGTTGCTAAGAGCAGGGTATTGGTTGGGGACTGCGCTCGCGACTTCGCTGGCTGCATGGCTTGGCTCGGCGCCGATTATCGCCCATTACTTCAACCTTGTGACGCCGGTCACGTTAGTGGTGAACGTTATCGTGGTCCCCTTAGCCGGGCTCGCCCTCGCGAGCGCACTCGGAGGCATCATTACCGCAGCTTGGTTCCCAGCGTGTGCGACGCTGTTCAATCACAGCGCATGGTTCTGGACGCTGCTTGTTAGCAAGATAAGTGAGGCCGCCGCCGAGCTGCCGTTCGGGCACTTTTACGTGCAGGGCCCGCCGCTATTAGCGTTCATCTTCTACTACGGGGTCTTGCTGGCCGCGTTGAGCGGCTGGCTGAAGAAACGAGAGCTGCGCCGGGGGCTTGTCTGCGGCTTGGGGGCTATTGGCGTCGCAGCTCTGATCCAGTGGCTGCATGAACATTCGGCGCCGCGGCTTACAGTTTTGCCGCTTGCGGGTGGCCATGCCGTGTATTTCGACTCAGGGCTGAAAGGCCAAGATTTGCTGGTCGATTGTGGTAGCGCGGCCGCAGCCGAATCCGTGCTTGAACCGTTCCTGCGCGGGCGCGGGGTGGACCGACTAGATACCTTCGTGCTCACGCACGGGCACGCGAACCAAATTGGCGGGGCGTGCTTTGTTGCAGACCGATTTCGACCGGTCCAAATAGCAACCAACAGGGTGCCGTTCAGGTCGCGGGTTTACGCTCAAACGATAGCCCAGCTCAGCGGGTACAAAGCTGCCTGGCGCAGCCTGAGCGAAGGGGATACGCTCGGGCCGTGGCGCGTGATCCATCCTCGACCTGATGACAGATTTCAACAGGCTGACGATGCGGCGTTGGTGATGTACGGAACCATCCGAGGCACACGCGTGCTGCTATTATCCGATTTAGGCTGGTGGGGCCAAAAGATTCTGATCGAGCGGAACGAGAACCTCGAGGCCGACATTTTGGTCGCAGGCCTGCCTGCAGACAGCCAGGCCGTTGCGGACTCGTTGCTTGAAAAGGTAAAGCCCAAGCTTGTCGTCATTGCAGATTCGGAGCTCCCCGCTACGCGGCGTGCGCCGAAAGAACTCCGCCGCAGGCTCGCCGGCCGGCAGTTTACAGTCATTTACACCAGCCAGGTCGGAGCAGTGGAAGTCACGCTCACTAATGGCAAGTGGTCGGTCCGGACCGCACTCGAGTTATTTGCAGAACAGCACTCAGGTGGAGCGGAGCAGCAAGAGTAGTGTCGAATCCGGGCTGCCGGTTCGCGCCATGAGGCGCCAGCCGCGGCACAACTGCAAAGTAGGCCAACGGGAAGAACCGAGGCGCGTTCCCCAGTACTGCCTCGGCACAATTCGACAAGCTGCGAACCGACTTTTGGATTGAAGTTCACGCCGAGTCGGTGCTAATCGGATGCATGCCTGAGATTGAAACATTGCTGGAGTCGCATCTGGGTAAAACGCCGAAACTGGGCCGCGATGTTTTTATCGCGCCTGGTGCAGTGGTAGTGGGCGATGTGGTGTTGGGCGATTATTCGAGCGTGTGGTACGGCGCGGTGCTGCGCGGCGACATCAACAGCATCGTGATCGGGCATCACACGAACATTCAAGACAATGCGGTTTTTCATGTAGCGGGCGAGCTGCCGTGCAATGTGGGTGATTACGTCACGGTTGGCCATGCGGCCGTAGTGCACGCGTGCAGTGTGGGCAACGAGGTTTTGATTGGCATGGGGGCCGTGGTTCTCGATGGCGCGGTGATCGGGGAGCAGTCGCTAGTGGGTGCGAAGGCGCTTGTGCCCCAAGGCGCGCATATACCCCCTGGCTCGCTGGTGTTGGGCGTGCCAGGCAAAGTGGTCAGGCAGCTCACGGCCGAT
>JANWZY010000146.1 GCA_025061935.1 Verrucomicrobiia bacterium | reverse complement strand
TCGGACCGGGTTGAAGTGATCAGGCTTGTCCGGGATGGTCAACGTGTACAAACAGGAGCAAGCTTATTACGTGTCCGCGGGCCCGCGCGCGCGTTGCTCGGTGCCGAGCGCGTCGCACTAAATTTTGTCCAGCGCATGTCGGGCATCGCGACGTTGACCGCGCAGTTCGTCGATGCGGTTCAGGGCACAGGCGCAAAAATAACAGACACCCGTAAGACGACCCCAGGGTTGCGCGCGCTCGAGAAGTATGCTGTGCGCTGCGGGGGCGGGCACAATCATCGGCTCGGCCTGTTCGACATGGTGCTGATCAAAGACAATCATCTTGCTGTGCTCAAGGACGCCGAGCCGAACCCGATTGCGGCTGCCGTCGCGCGCGCGCGCGCGGACAAACCATCGGGCGAATTCGAATTCGAGTTCGAGACACTCGAACAGGTCGAGCAGGCGCTTGAAGCCGGTGCGGACATTATCCTGCTAGACAACATGAACGTGCTGCAGCTCCGCCTGGCCGTACAGCGCGCGCGCGGCAAGGCCCGGACAGAGGCGAGCGGGGGCATCACATTAGCGAATGTTCGTGCGGTAGCCGAGACCGGCGTCGATTTTATTTCGATCGGGGCCCTGACGCATTCAGCGCGCGCAGTTGACGTCGCACTGGACCTTGAACCTTGAACGCAGGGGAATTGCCATAGTTACGTAGCTGTTTGATACGCTCGACTAACGGGCTTAGGCGCAAAACTGCCGCACCGCGCATGTGATGAAGGGTACCATTGCACGCACAACGCAAAAGGTGGCGGATCGGCTTTTGAGTTTGAGAGTGTGGACACGACAGGTCACATTGAAGCAAGATGAACAGGCGTGTTGTTGTACCGGTTGCACTCACGGTTGCGGGTTCTGACAGCGGCGGCGGCGCGGGGGTTCAAGCCGACCTCAAAACGTTCGCCGCGCTCGGCGTGCACGGCGCGAGCGTCATCACCTGCGTGACGGCTCAGAACCCGCGCGAAGTTATCGGCATTCATGCTGTCCCGGCGCAGATTGTGAAGCTGCAGCTTGAGGCCGTGTTTGATGAACTGCCACCGGCAGCCGCCAAAACGGGCATGCTGTACTCTGCCGAGATTATTCGCGTAGTGGCCAGATTTTTCCAGGGCATGCGTCGGCGCACGCCTCTGGTGGTGGACCCTGTAATGGTGGCCACAAGCGGCGCGGCATTGGCGCAACGTGCTGCAGTGCGTGCGTTAAAAGAACTTTTGCTACCGATAGCAACAGTGGTGACGCCGAACCTGCACGAGGCCGAGGTACTCAGCGGGAAAAGCATCAGGACGGCGCATGAGATGTGTGCGGTAGCGAGGGAGCTTCAGGCCGAGTTCGGCTGTGCAGTGGTAGTCAAGGGCGGTCATTTGGAGCATCCTCGGTACGTGTTGAACTGCCTCGCGGACGGGCGCGGTTGCAAAATGTTCCGAGCCGCACGTGTGACGGGTGTGAGCACGCACGGCACGGGCTGCATGTTTTCTGCTGCAGTAGCTGCGCGGTTGGCGCGCGGAGACGCACTCGATTCAGCGGTGCGCGAGGCCACGCGGTTTGTCTCGCGTGCAATTGCCAAGAGCCGTTTTTTTGGCCGGGCAGGAAAGCATTCTGTTCTGAACGCATTTTGGGCACGACCGTCCTGGTGAATTTTCGCCGTACCGGAGCGGGAGCCGTGGAAACTGCGCGACGGGGGAGCGCTCGCGTTTACTGTGCTATACTTGCGCACTTTTAGGTGCCAACGCGGCTGGGCCACATGGATTATGTGCGCACGGGGACATCCGTAGGCAGGCTCGTATTGTCGGCTTAAGCGTGGTAACGTTTGGGCGCAATGCTGCTGACACCACAGGAGCTCGAGAGTTTGGTCGAGGCGCGGCATAACTCGCCCCACCAGTTGCTCGGCATGCATCCGCTGGGCGACGGTTCGGGCATAGTTGTGCGCGCATTGGTGCGTGATGCGGTCCGCGTCGAGGTCCGGCCGACGGTCGAGCTGGGTATGCCCCGATTCGAGCTTAAGAAGCTGCATTCGGCCGGACTGTTTGAAGGCGTGAACAAACATGTGAACCGCGTTTACGCTTACGAGCTTGTGATAACTGACTCGCGTGGCAACGTGCGCATTACGCGCGACCCGTATTCGTTCCTGCCCAGCATCGGTGAGTTGGACTTGTACCTCTTTAACAAGGGGGACGAGCGCCGGATTTACAACAAGCTCGGAGCGCACTTGCGGACAATTGACGGCGTGCATGGTACCAGCTTCGCCGTTTGGGCCCCAAATGCGCAGCGTGTAAGCGTTGTGGGCGATTTCAACGGGTGGGACGGACGATACCACCCAATGCGTCTGCTCGGCCTTTCTGGCGTGTGGGAGCTGTTTATTCCTGGTGTGGGCGAGGGCGCACATTACAAGTTCGAGATACGGAACGCGCACGGCCAGATCGTATTGAAGACCGACCCGTATGGATTCTTCTTCGAAGTGCCGCCGAAGAACGCCGCGATTGTATGGAACAACCAGAAGTTTGAATGGACGGACTCTGCATGGCTGGAACGCCGGCAGCGGCTCAACCCGTTCAGGTCGCCGATTAGCATTTACGAGGTCCACATCGGCTCGTGGCGGAAGAAGAAGTTCCCCGAGTCATTCTCGTACCGTGAGCTGGCCGGGCCGCTGATTGACTACGTTCGCAAGATGGGTTTCACACATGTCGAGTTTCTCCCCCTGACCGAGCATGCGTATTACCCGTCATGGGGCTACCAGGTGACGGGCTTTTATGCACCGACGAGCCGGTACGGTACGCCGGACGATTTCCAATATCTCATCAATGCGCTTCACGAAGCAGGCATAGGAGTGATCATGGACTGGGTCCCTGCGCATTTCCCAGCGGACGATTGGGCGCTTGCGCGATTCGACGGCACCGCGCTGTACGAGCACGAGGACCCGCGCAAAGGCGCGCACAAGGACTGGGGCACGCTTATTTTCAACTACGGCCGGCACGAAGTCGCGAACTTCCTTATAGCAAACGCATTGTTCTGGTGCGAACGGTACCATCTGGACGGTCTCCGCGTGGATGCCGTCGCCTCGATGCTGTACCTGGACTACTCCCGCGGGCCGGGCGAATGGGTGCCTAATCAGTACGGTGGCAAGGAAAATCTTGAAGCGATCGAATTCATAAAACGATTCAACCACATTGTGCACACCGAGCACCCGGGGGTGATCACAATCGCCGAGGAATCGACCGCGTGGCCGCTTGTGACGCGCCCGCCGTATCTGGGTGGCCTCGGGTTCTCGTTCAAATGGAACATGGGCTGGATGCACGACACGCTTCGGTATTTCAGCCGTGACCCGATCTATCGCAGTTATCACCAGAACGACCTCACGTTTGCGATGCTTTACCAGTACCACGAGAACTTCGTTCTACCCCTGTCGCACGACGAAGTCGTGCATGGGAAACGCTCGCTGCTCGAGCGCATGCCCGGTGACGACTGGCAGAAATTTGCAAACTTGCGCACGCTCCTGGCCTATCAGTGGCTGTTCCCCGGGAAAAAGCTCCTCTTTATGGGCGGCGAGTTCGGCCAGCGCGCCGAATGGAACGAGAACGCAGAGTTGGACTGGTGGCTTCTGGGCGCCGGGCCGTATCATAATGGGCTGCAAAAGTTCGTGCAGGACCTGAACGCGCTTTACCGCGCCGAGCCTGCGCTCTGGGAAGCCGATCACGAACCGGGGGGCTTCTTCTGGATTGATTGCGCCGATCACGCGCACAGTGTGCTTTCGTTCATAAGGCAAGACGCCAATCAGGCGCGTCAAGTACTGGCCATTTTCAACCTGACGCCGGTGCCGCGATACAATTACAGGGTGGGGCTGCCCCGGCCCGGTACATGGATCGAGATACTCAACTCTGACTCCGCATATTACGGCGGAAGCAACCTTGGCAACGGCGGGCGCGTCGTGGCGGAAGCATTTCCGTGGCACAACCAACCTTTTTCAGCGGAGTTCGTCCTCCCGCCATTGGCCGCGATCGTGTTTAGGCCTGAGCCGTTGTAGGACAGCGGTTCGGTAAAAAAACTGGCGGGTTGTTTTCACAACCCGCCAGAAACCAAACCGAGTTAGACAGGCCGCTATGCCAGCAACACAGCGTCCCTCAGCGGAATGATGGTGGGGCTTGCGACTGCCGCATGCGGACGCGGCGTCGGCAGGCGACACAAAACCAAACTGTAGCTGGGGTTTTGCATCTTCGCTTGATAATGCGAGCAATTCCCGTACCGCGCCGGCGCCTCCGCGCCAGGGTGTGACTTAGTCAGTAAGCACTACACGCTGAGAGCCGGCCGTGATTGTCCAAGAAATGGACAGTTTGTCCAGACTCTGAGCTGTCGAAGCGCACGCATTCGGCCCAGGGCTCTCGGCTTTCGCAGGGCACACTGCGCTAAACGGGCTTACTCGACTTTACATACGTTTGTGCGTTCCTCGAAGTAGTCAACGATCCTGCGCACCAAGACTTCACGGCCTTCCAAATGCCATCGGACACGGCGCGTGAACCAGAGCCCTTCGGGCGTCTGCTCGCGCTCGAACATGTACTGAAGTTCCCACACCGCGCTTGCCAGCCCGGCAACAACCTCGACGGTGTCGGTCAGGTACAGTTCGGCCTTTACGAGAGCGTAATCTTCCGTGTCCACCCATGCGCGGCCGGCGGCTTTGTTAATGAATTTGTCCCTGAACGACCGCTCTGGAAGTTTTCCTGGCTTGGGCCGGAACTCGAGCACGAACGTCGCGCGGCCGTTCACGGTGTCCTTGCCAACGACGCTAAAAAGGAACCTGTCAAGCAATTCTGCGTCGAGCTTTAGCGCGCGCCGATCGAACACCCTGCCGCGCATGCGCGAGTCCGAATCACTGGCACGTGAACTTTCGGCGGTGTCTTTCGGCGAATGCATGCGCGCTGGCGGCCGCACCTGGCTAGTGGGTGGACCAGCCATGCGCGGCTCGTGCACGGAAACTTTGCTCTCGGTCTTCTTCAGCTCGCCCTTCGCGTTCCGGATTTCCGTGGTTCGCGTGCGCGTGTAACTGTATGTCTGGTTGAAAGCCTGGTCGTTTTCGTCCTCTTTTTCGGCGCGCTCAGCGACCCGGCGCAGGATAAGGTCAACTGGCGGGAGCGATCCTTCAGGCTCGACGCCGCTGGTTACGCGGGCCGCGAGGGCTACCCCAGCCACACAGATGAAGAGGAACAATTTCGGTCTCATTTGTGCCCGTATTGTTGGACAGCGAGTACAGAGGAGTTATTCACCACCTGCTAATCTTTACAACCAAACCGTTCCGGGTTGTTTAGATCGGACCGGCGCAGCGTGCAATTCGAATTACACAGACACTTCTTGTTCGGTACAACCGTCCGGCGTAGGGCCGCAAAAGACAGGTGTACTCGAGGATTTGCTGTTTTCTCGCCAGTGTTGGAAGTTAGCCGGAGTACATTGAACAGGCTCTGTTACCAGGTGTTTCACCTACCTGCGTTCTCCCCTTTGTTCGGCGCCCAGAGAGAAAGTATGAGGTTCGACACGCTAACTGCCGATTAGCCCGGCTCGCTTGACTTTGGTATGCGCAGTGCAGATTGTGGTGCAGGAAAACCCGAAATGTGCGTCCGACTAGTCACTGTGAGGCAGTCACGCCGGAGAGGAGTGGCCTTACTGTTTTTTGCTGCTTTTCTGCTCTGGGCAAGAAGCACCAGCCCAGGCGCTGAGCTGGTTAACAGGTACAGTTTCGTAACGGATGCATCCGACTCGGTCGGCGGCGCACACGGTGCGCTTGTGGGCGGCGCGGCCATTTCGAACGGTGCTGTCCTGCTAAACGGTACAGGCGCGTATGTGGACTTGCCGAACGGGTTAGTCGCGACGCGCTCGAATGTGACTTTCGAGGTGTGGGTGACAGACCACGGCAGCGGCACATGGGCTAGGATTTTCGATTTCGGCTTCAGCACTGCCGGCGAAGGCGCCGCTGCGACCGGAACGAATTATCTTTTCTTGACCCCTCAAGGTGGTGCGGGTGCGCTGCGTGCGGCTATAACTGTGGGTGGGAGCGGCACCGAGCAGATTGTCGAGTGGCCCGGCACGCGCTTGCCAATTGGTGTGGTCAAGCATGTAGTGTGGACAATTGACGCTGGGGCACGCGTCGGACGGTTGTACGTTGATGGTACATTAGTGGGCGAAAATCCGGGGATGAATTTCCATCCGGCCATGCTCGGGGTTACTGTCAACAACTGGCTCGGGCGCTCGCAGTGGATTGCGGACCCGTACCTGAACGGCTCGATTACAGAGTTCCGGATTTACGACGGCGCGCTTTCAGCCGCCGAGATACAGCTCAGCTATGGTCTTGGTCCAGACAATTGCCCCTGGGACGGGCCAGTGAGCATACTTGCGCAACCGCAGAGCCAGGTTGTCAGTGAGCTTGGCTCAGCAAGTTTTGTGGTTGCGTTTGCGGGGCGCCGGCCTGTGAGCTTGCAATGGTATCGCAACGGTGTGCCTGTGCCGGGGGGTACCAACAGTACTCTGTGCATTGGCCCGGTCGCGCTCACGAATCACGGGGACGTGTATGCAGTCGCGCTGACGAACACGTATGCGGGCCAGGTACGCTGGGCTTGGTCAAGCAATGCCGTGCTTAGCGTCGCGCCGGACACGAACCCGCCGGTTCTTTTGCGCGCGTTTGCCATGTTTCCGAGCGAGGTCTTGGTGGTGTTTTCCGAAGGACTGCGGCCTGACACAGCAACGAATGTGGCGAATTACACGATCACGAACCGGCTCGGCCAGTTGGCCGTTACGGCTGCACGGTTTGGTGAGCATAACTCGCAAATCATTCTCAGCACAGCGGCTCAAGTCGAGGGCGAGACCTATACATTGATCGTCAACAACGTGCGCGATCTGGCTGCGGCAGCCAATCCGATTGCGCCCGGCAGCCGCGTGAGTTTCGCGTCGAGCAGGTTTAACCAGGCCAACATTAGCGTGCCGCTACTGGAAGGTGCGGTCGTGCCGGTCGAGGGCGGATTGGACATGTGGGCGCCCGGCAGAGGTATAGGCAGCACAAACGACGCTTTCGTCTTCGCGCGGTGCAGTTACACCAACGACTTCGACGTGCAGGTTCGACTCGAGTCGCTCGGGTTTGGCAGCGCATGGACACGCGCCGGGCTGATGGCGCGGAACGGGCTTAGTTCAAATGCTGCATTTGCAGCGGTGATGGTCGCGGCCGGGCCTGCAGGCTGCCACTTCCAATGGCGCTCGGCTACTGACGCACAAGCAAACATGAGCGGGCTTTTCCCAGTCAACTTCCCTCACATGTGGTTGCGCTTGCGGCGTGTCGGGAACGTGTTTGCAGGCTACGCGGGGTGTGACGGCCGGCAGTGGGAGTTCCTCGGGTCAGCCACGATCGCGATGTCCAACGTGGTTCAGGTCGGGCTTGCGCTCACGG
>JANWZY010000145.1 GCA_025061935.1 Verrucomicrobiia bacterium | reverse complement strand
CTCCATGATCCGGTTTAGTATGTGGATGCCGTTTGTCACGCCTATGCCAACTATAAGCGGCAGCGTCATAATGTTCGCCGGGTTGAATTGGAGCCCGAGCGCACCCATGAGACCCACAAGCCAGATTCCGCCAATAAACACCGGTGTCAGGGCTAGGCCTACGGGGAGCACGCTCCGGAAATGAATGAACACCAGCACTGCTATGACCACGAATGCGTAAGCCGCGGCTTGTTCATAGCTCCGCTTGAGCAAGCCCGTGTACTCGTATAACTGCACAGGCGTGCCGGTGATGATCGGCTTGTTCGTGTTTTGCGGGTCAAGCGCTTCGCGCAGTTGCATTATAAACTCGTGCTGGTTCGCGCGCTGCCAAATGTCCTTTTTGGGGTAAACTTGCAACAGCCGTTTGCCGGTCACCCCCACGAACCTGTTTCTAAGCACCTCCGGCAAATCTGCTGTGGTTAGCCCGCATGTATCATCCTGTAGCTTCAGAGCTGAAAACGTTTCGTGTAGATCAGCAAACAATGCGCGTTGGTACGCGCCGAGTTTTTCAGGCGCGTCTTTGTGGGCCTCGGCCAGCATTTGCGCACGGAAACGGACAATTGCGTCTCGGAGCGAACTCAATTGTTCCGCAATTTCGGGCGCTTGTGCTGCTGCTTCCTCGATGGCTAGGCCCAGGTAGCCTTGGAGCGACCAGAGCGTACGACTTAGCTCCGGCACGTTAACCACGTTTGTGTCTAGGGGCGCAAAGTCGAGGTCCGCAATCTCGGCTTTGATGGCCTTTATCAATTCTAGTTTGGGGCCCGGGTCTTGCGCCATGAACCTGCCCAGCGATTCGATGCTGCTTACCGCGGGCAAATTTTTGAGTTTTTCTTCGAACGCCAGGGCCTCGGCGTCTGAATCTGCGAGCACGGCTGCAAAAAGCACAGATTTGCTCGCCGATTCGATCAGTTTCCTCTCGAACACGACCGCTGGAAGGTCCTTGCTTTGCATGTTGAGGAGGTTGTAGTCAAACCGCGCTTTGCCGAGCTGGGTGAGCGCCGCAGCGCACGCGGCTAAAGTTATGCAAACGGTCATGCCCGGCTTGGCCAACCACCACTGTTCAAGTCGCGCGCGCGCCGGTAGCTCTGCTGCTAGTCCCTTGTCGAGTATGTTCTGACGCCCGCGCAAGAGCAGCACGGGCAAGAGAGTGAACATAGGCAAAAGGCATAATAACAGGCCGCACCCGCAAATCACCCCCATCTCTTGGATGCCCTTGAAGTCTGTAAGGACCATTGCGAAGAACGCGCCCGCAGTGGTTAACGCGCCTGTTACGATCCCCGGGCCGGTACGCGCCATTGCGCGCCTTAGCGCATCGGACTCAATACACCCTGAGCGCAGTTCTTCCTCGTAGCGCGTGACAAGGTGTATGCCGAAATCAATTGCGAGTCCGATTAGAATGGGCACGAACGTGACTGTGAGGATGTTTAAGTGTCCGATGGCCAGGGTTGTGAATCCCAACGTGTACACAAGCCCGACGCCGAGGCAGATGGTGACTTTTATTGGCCGGCCGGTCTCGTTATAGCCGCACACAAAGATCAGCGCGCACAGCAGCAGCGCGAGCAGTCCCGCCGCAGTTGTGTCCTTGCGCGATTGCCGCATCTCATCTAGTTCGAGTACTGGCTCGCCCGTAAGCCCAACGTTCAAGCCAGGTACTTCCCGTTGCGTTTCCTCGACTAGCTCGCGCAGGCGCGTTACGGCTGCTTCGCTCATTTGCTCGGATACCGCGTGGGCGACGACCAGGTAAAGTCTGCCATCTGCGAAGGTGATATAGGCCTCGCGCTCGGCCTCAGGGCCCGCCCCGAACAATGCGTTTACGCCTGGCGACGGGGGTATGCCCGGGCGTCTCACTGCGTCGGCGGCAGCCTGCACAATTCTGGCAAGGGCCGGTAGTGCGCGCACAAGCGAATCTGTTGACTCATGTTCGGTTCGTTTAGCCGTCCGGAACTGCGTATTAACAAGCTCGAAAAGCGAGACCAGGTTCGAGGCCACAGTGAACTGCTTTATAAACGGGCGCGTGGTGCGGAGCGTCTCCAATAGCGCCTTGAGTTCCGGCTCAGGCACGAATTGCAGCGCCTTGGCGCCCATCAATTTAAGGTCGCCCTTGTAAAACACGTTTGTAAATACGCCTGACTCGCGCTCGAGTTTGGCCCCGAGCCGTTCAACGAACTCGCGGTTTTTGCGCGAATCCTCGCTTTCAACCACAACGACCAGGTCGTCTTGGAACGGGAACTCGCGTTTGAACGCGAGAAAGTTTTGATGGTAGCGCTTGTTCGCACCGACCAGGTTGTTCCTGCTGGGATCGAACTCAAGGTAAAGGATGGTATAGGCTAGACAGGCGACGAATAGCACTGCATGCGCGGCTAGGAAAAAACGTGGGCGACGGCATACTGCCGCGCCTACGCGGGCCAGCAACTGCTCAGCCAGCCTGGCTGGGCCAGGATTCATCCGGCTAACGGGTCTGGTGCGAAATCTAGATGTGCAATAGGGCGAATAACAATGAGGCGACCCGACAGCCGATTACGTACTCCTAATGAGGCTGTGGGTGCGCTTACGCGGACTGTTCAGGGAAGTCCGCATTCGAGTAAACCTCTTTCACGTCGTCGTGTTCTTCGAGCGCCTCGATGAGCCGGTTCAGCGCCGCTATCTTATCCGGGTCCGTCACAGGCACTGTTATTTTCGGGACCTCGGTTATCTCAGCCATTGCACACTTGATTCCCTTGGCTTCCAAATGCTTGTGGACAGCCTCAAAGTTCGCCGGGTCAGTCAAGATTTCGTAACCCTCAGGTTGAGCGCGGAAATCCTCAGCACCGGCTTCAAGCGCAAGCTCCATCAGCTTGTCTTCGTCTGCGGCATCGCGCGGGATGATCATTTGGCCTTTGCGCTCGAATAGGCGGCCGACCGAGCCTTGTGTGGCCATCGAGCCGCCATGCCGCGAGACGATGCTGCGTATTTCGGCTGAGGTGCGGTTCCGGTTATCCGTGCTGGCTTCGACAAGTATCCCGACCCCTTCAGGCCCGAATATTTCGTAGGTAAGCTCTTCGTAGTTCGCAGCTTCGCCAGCCCCAAGCCCGCGCTTGATAGCACGCTCGATGTTTTCGCTCGGCAGATTCGCAGCCTTGCATTTGACCAGCACCATGCGTAGGCGCGGGTTTAAATCCGGGTCGCCGCTGCCGCCCTGTTTCACCGCTATGGTTATCTCCCGGGCGAGCTTCGAAAACAGTTTACCCTTCTTAGCATCCAGCGCGCCTTTGAAATGCTTCAGCTTGGCCCATTTGCTATGCCCAGCCATACGTTTCCAGCCTTTTTACGTCAGCAATTCTGGTTTACAGCCTCACAAACACACAAGCGCGTAGCCGATTGTGCCACTGCGCCGCTTTGGCAGTCTATCAGACGCCGCACGGCTCGACGAATACCGCCGTGCCGTAACATAAAACTTCTGTCACGCCCGGCGCAATCTCAGTCGCATCGTACCGGACACCTATTACTGCATTAGCACCTAGCTCGCCTGCATGTGTCAACATTTGATTGTAAGCGTCGGCGCGCGCGCGTTCGCACAGTTCCGAATACAGTGTGATGTTTCCGCCAAACAACGTCTGAATGTGCGCGCCAATGTTGCCAAGGAGCGAGCGCGACCGGACCACTATGCCGCGTACGACACCGAATGATTTGACCACTCGGTACCCGGGCAATTCAAACGCGGTCGTTGTCAACGGATGCGTATGGGTCATATCTGGAGAAATTCAACACAGGTTAGGCGCGCGGCGAAAGCTAAAATTGTTTGGGCTCAAGCCGAGCCTAGCGTGGGCGTTTGTCTGAGCGCTGGAAGCTAATGATGCTGCGGGCGGCTTGGCAACAATCAACCAGGCCCAGCCCATGTGCGGGGCAAGAAACTAAGTTCGGTAAGCTCAGCGGGAACGATGCTGGGGACGAGGTTGCACAGTGGGGATCGAACCGTGCTCCGGCTGCGCGGATTTAGCCTTGGCCAATTCCCACCTTGGGGTGAGAGTCGTACCTTTGGGTAAGTGATAGCCCTGGCATTGGCTGTTAACGCCGGTGAATTTGGGATTCGTTTTCTTGCCTGGTGGTTTCGAGCAATGACGGGAGCGTTGCAACGGCCGTGACGGGGGTGCCGTGCGCCAGACTTTTGTGCAATAGCCGAGTGACATGAAACGTGCTGCAAAGGGGGTATTAGTGATCAACTGGGTGTGCGGTCATACCCTATGTAGCGGTCAAACTTCCGCCGAAGCTTCAGCCGCTGAGTGTGATCAAAAACAACGCATTCGATCTTGACATTTCGTTGCACGGTCCCCACAAGAGTGGTCATGCTGATAAAAAGGCAACTTTTACCGGTTGCCCTTTTTCTGGCTGTTGCCGTCGGAAGTGGTTGTACGCAATCCGACAAGGGTTCAATCGGCCGCAGTTGCGCGCAAGGTGAGAAGACCTACGTAATCGTGCACGGTGCCTGGGGCGGTGGCTGGGGGTTTAAGGAACTCGACGCGATATTGACAACGGCCGGGCACAAAGTTTACCGACCCACATTAACCGGGCAGGGCGAACGCGTCCATTTGGCGAGCACTAATATAGACCTCGAAACACACATTACCGATGTGGTGAATCTGATTATTTGGGAGGAGTTGCGCGACGTTGTGCTGGTCGGGCACAGCTACGGGGGTATGGTTATCACGGGCGTGGCGGACCGTGTGCCGGATCGCATAGCGCATTTGGTTTACCTGGATGCATTTGTGCCCGAGCATGGTGAAAGCGTGGGTGCGATTCGTGGTACGATTGGCGGTCAGCCGGTCGTAACTAATGGATTTGTGATTCCGCACTGGGTTAAAGACGGGGACCCAATCCCGCACGATGTGCCGCATCCGGCGCAAACACTGCTCCAGCCAATCACATTAACAAATCAAGCGGCTGCACGGGCCATACCTACAACGTACATTTTAACAGTGGACGAGGGCGCGAAGCCTGAACAGGACGGTTTCTATCCATTTTACATGCGCGCCGTCGAGCGCGGTTGGAAAACGCAAGTGATGGTGGCCGACCACAACCCCCAACGATCAAAGCCGCGCGAGCTGGCCGAGCTTTTGCTAAAGCTGCAGTGAAAGTGTTGTAGCGTTTTGGTGGGCGCTGCTGTCGGATTCCTCCGAGCCTATTCTACGGCCACACGGTAAAACCGTTTTGTTGCTGTGGCGCCACCGATGTGCCTCAGCGTTAACGGACTGTTCGCGCCCTGGACGGGGGTACTCGCGTCTGTCCAAGCGCCGCTGCCCAAATCGTCCCGATACTGTAGCTTGTACGTATGCCCGGCGTACCCGTAAATCCTCACGATGAAATCGGTAGCATCCATGCTGGCGGACTCGATCCGAATCACGCTCCGGTCAATTACAATACCGTTATTGATGAATCCCGGGGGCAATGCACCTTGCCAAGTCATGATGTCCACGATGCCGTTATTGGTGAAGCTACCCGTGACGTTAAGTGCGGCGTTGCCGCGCAGCCGTATTAGACCTTGATTGGCAAGATTGGTGGACACGTCCAAGCGGCCCGCGCCTTCTACCATAAGCGTGCAGTCAGGGCCTATTTCCAGCCGGTCGGAGATTTTCAGCCACCCGTTAGTCACAATCAATACTGCATTTGACATCAACCGCAGAACGCGCGCGTGTTGGCCCGGTGCGTCCACAACGACAGCCGCATTGCTGATAATTGCTGTGTCGTATCTGCTCGGCTGCCAGGGCGAGCTTGTTCTGACCCAGCCGCGGCCAGAAATATTTAGTGGTTCGCCGTACACTGCCCAGTTCTGAATCTGCGCGTAGCGGTTATTCGTCGCGCCGACAAAGAAGACCGGTCCGGGCGCAGGCCATGCTGCAATATCGTTTAGGTACTCTTCCAAGTCGGTGTAACCATCCTGGTCAAAGTCGGCGTTGTTGTTTGGCACGTTCGGGTTCAGGCCGTGCTCAATCTCCCAGTGGTTGGGCATCCCATCGTTGTCGGTGTCCCAACCGGACGGGTGCCGGAACGGCGGTGTCCCGTCGCTGGCGCGGAGTGCCCATAACGCGCGCCATTCACTGCCTTCGTTCGCCGGGTCGGCCTGGTAGGTGCCACTCACGTCGTACGGGTCATCTGCCCAAGCTTGAATCCTGCCGGTGCCCGTGAGCACGTTTCGGACTAGCCGTGCGATCAGTGTATTGACGGCGTTCGTGGGCGCGACTACGCGGTCTAAATCGCGTTCCCACCAGCGCGATCCTGCGTACCGGAGCACGTTTGTAAAAGCGTCGCGCGCTGAGAGTGTCACGCCGATGTCAATGTCATACGCAGCAGCCTGGCTTGTAATGCTGCTGTAATCGCCGTCGGCAGAAACGGCGTCAAACGGGTCGCCGTCCTTGTTGATGTCCTTGAGGTTTCCGGATACGTGGGCGAAAGTGTAGCCTGCCGAGCCTGAGAAAATTCCGGTACCCCCGCCTTCGGTCGAGTCCCAATCCGAATCGCCGCCAGGCCCAGCCAAGTAAAAGTTGTTGATGAAGTTGTTCTTGCTGTATTGGCCGCCGCCAGAGTAGCCCGCTGTGCCCAGCCAGTTGTAGAACACGATGTTTCTAAAATCGTTCAACGCGCCTGTGCCAATACTGCTCCCGACGCGCGGTAACCGGCCGCGAATGTGAGCATCAAGGTTGCGGATGAAACTTATCTTTTGGTCCGTGCCCGCCCCAAGCAAGTGTCCATAGCTGTGCTGGTTGTAATTTTGCGCCAGTGCGCAAATAGAGTATTGCACGGTAAGTTTGTCCGCGTTCTCGTTGCACGATATTGTTTCGTCTGTCCCGTACAGCGCGTCCACGTGGTCAATCATGATCATTTTTCCAGATACGTCCATTGCGTCCATTGTGTAAGATGTGGGGAGTGTGCCCTGCGCGGGCTTGGCCTGGCCCGGCTCCCAAAATGCGCGCATGCCATATCCGGCCGCAATTGTGATGTTCCGGATGATGATGTTACTGCCCGACGGCTTGAGTGTCCCGCCCATGATGATTACTGGTCCTGGCGCCGTTTGGCCCGCAATCGTAATGTTGTTCCCGCTTATGCTTACCCTGGAGCTGGCGTCCCACGCGTTGCCGCCTGAGGACCAGTTAGTCGTGTCGAGTCGGCCCAAATGGAACACCCCTGCTACGTCGAACACAATCGTCTTCGGGCTAGGTACAGCACTGCTCAGCCCGTACCACAGTGTGCCCGGGGTGTTCCGCTCCGGGTCGTCCAGAGCGCTGTTTAGCTTAGTTACGCGGTACACTACGCCGCCGCGGCCGCCGGAGGCGAACCTGGCCGGGCCGTCCGCGCCCGGGAACGCCGGCAGTGGGTTTGTGGTGATTTGAATTACCGTGAGCGTCGCCACTGCGCTGGTGGCCGCCCCGAACCTATTTGTGACCACTACGAAGTACGGGCCGGCATCCGCAGTTGAG
>JANWZY010000144.1 GCA_025061935.1 Verrucomicrobiia bacterium | reverse complement strand
TGAACCGCCCAACGGAGCCAACTCCACATGCCAAAAATTTTGTCCCACCTGGGACAAAAATTTTGAATGCTGGTAGATGATGAGCGACTGTGCCGCAAAGGACCTTGGCCGAGGGAAAATCGCGTCCCCGCCGTGCGACACGTGGTCGGTAGGAGGTGCCGGTGAAGCACGGGACCCGTCTGGCACGCCTGCTTGCACGGCGCTCGATGCAGGTCATTCACCGACTAGCCCAACTGTGCAAGTACGCGCTCGGCTATTTTCTCGCCGATCGCTAGGGCCGCCGTCGCGGCGGGCGACGGCGCATTGAGCACGTGCAAAATGCCGCGCGCTTCGTCGAACATAAAATCCTCGACCAACGTGCCATCAGGTCGCATAGCTTGCGCGCGCACGCCCGCGCCGCCGGGTTCCAGATCCTCTGGCTGGATTGCGGGCACTAGCCTTTGCAGGCGTTTGCAAAACGCGGCCTTGGAAAAAGATGTCCACAGTTCGGCCACGCACATGCGCGGGTGCGCGCAAGCGAATCGCCACAATCCCGGGAAAAGGACCGACTCGCCAAGGTCGCGTAGGTTCAAGTCACGCCAACTGTAGCCTTCACGCGCAAATGCGAGCACGGCATTCGGCCCGGCTTCGACCCCGCCTCCGATCAACCGTGTAAAGTGCACGCCGAGAAACGGGAACTTCGGATCCGGCACCGGATAGATGAGGTTGCGTACCAAGTGTTGGCGGTCCTTGCGGATTTTGTAGTACTCGCCCCGGAACGGCACAATTCTGGCCGTGGGCCTGCCCCCTGCGGCGCGGACCAGCCTGTCGGCATGCAGCCCTGCGCATGTGATAACAAATCGGGCGTGGAATTCGCCAGTTGTGGTCTCGACCACCCACATATTGTCCCTGGTCACAAGCCGCTCGACGCATGTGCTGCACCGGATCTCACCCCCAGCTTGCTGAATCAGCTCGCCAAGCTTGAGTGCCACCGCGCTATAATCCACTATGCCTTCTTGTGGCACGTGCACAGCAGCGACGCCGGCAGCAAATGGCTCGAGTTCCTTAATCCGCTCGCGCGAAAGTTTTTGTAGCCCGAGCAGCCCGTTCGCGAGGCCACGCTCGAAAAGGGCTTCGAGCCGCGGCAGTTCAGCTTCGTCCCTCGCAACGACAATTTTGCCGCACTGCTCGAACGGTATCCCGTGGTCGCGGCAGAACGCTACCATTTGCTGTAGCCCCTGCACTGCCAACCGCGCCTTGGCCGAGCCCGGTTTGTAATACAGCCCCGCGTGCAGCACGCCGCTGTTATGCCCTGTCTGGTGCTGTGCAAGCGCACGCTCTTTTTCAACGAGCAAAAGCCTGAGGGTGGGTTTGCGCCCGAGCAACTGCCAAGCAGTGCTCAACCCGACGATCCCGCCGCCCACCACAATTACGTCGAAGCTCATGCGTAACCCCGCAATCGTTACCTATTCGGGCACCAAAAATCAACAGACTCTTCCAACGCATCAAATGGCGGCTCACCAAATACCCGCCTCGCTTCTCCTCGCGCCTTAAACCCACTCAAGCCGACTTTTGTGGACCAGCCCAAGCCAGCGGAGCCGGTTTACCATGAACCAGACTGCCGCCTCGCACTGCACCGCACGTGCCATACTACAAACCACCCCGCGGATAGTACCACCCGTTTCCACGACCCGATCTCCATTACTGCACCGGCGCGCAAGTACACATGCAACGCGGCGCGTTATTGCAGCCGAGATTGCGGGTCTCACGCGACTTCGACTACCATTGGCGCGAATTCGTATAGCGCATGGCCTCGGCATAAAACCCGAGCGCCGGGCCAGCGCAACCGGGAACAGACATGCAACTACAAAATACGAAAGTGGATGAGACCAAGCCCGACGCTCGGAGAAAACGTTCGGGAATGTACAAGCCTAGCGCAGGGCTGAAGCTCGGCGCAACAATGCTACTTGTGCTGGCCGTAGCGCTCGGGCCGCGCCGGCCACACGTGCTCTATCTGGCCCCTGCATGCGTTCTTGCGCTCACATGGGTACTGGTGCGGATGCCCGTCTTGTTCGCATTGAAACGGATTCTCGTAGTCGAGCCGTTTATTGTCGGCGTCGCGTTGCTTGCGTTATTCAGGCCGGAAACGCAACCAGTGTTTTTTGCCGCTTTGATCAAAAGCAACCTATGCGTTTTGGCCATGCTGCTACTCGGCTACACCACGCCGTTCCACGAACTGCTGCGCGCGCTGCGGCGCGCGCATGTGCCAGGGGTGCTGGTGACAACACTTGCGCTTTTGGACCGGTACCTGCCCGTCTTAATCGAAGAATCGGTTCGCATGCAGCGTGCGCGCGCGAGTCGTACTTTCTCACGCCGGCGCAATGTTGCATGGCTCAACATGGCAGGCGTAGCCGCGCGGCTGTTTGTGCGCGCCGCAGACCGCGCCGAGCGAATTTACCTCGCCATGTGCGCACGGGGGTGGAAATGAACCCGGCGATCGAGGTCAGGCATCTGTCGTATTCGTATCCCGGCGGCCGGCGCGCGCTTGATGACGTCACTTTCGCCGTGGCTCAGGGCGAGTGCGTCGGGGTTCTCGGGCCAAATGGCGCGGGCAAATCAACTTTGCTTCTGCATCTGAACGGGCTTCTGCCCGAGCGCCTGCCCGAGCAACCCAAGGTGTGGATTGCGGGCGAACCGCTCACGCGAGACACGGCCGAGCGCGTCAGGCAACGTGTGGGACTGCTGTTCCAAGACCCGGACGATCAGTTAATCGCTCCGACTGTGTTCGACGACGTCGCATTTGGCCCGCGCCAGCTCGGCGTGGCTGAGCCCGAGCTGGAACGGCTCGTGCAGGACTGCCTACGAATGGTCGGCCTAGAAGGGTTCGAGCGCCGTCAGCCGCACCGGCTGAGCCAGGGGGAGAAGCGGCGCGTGTGCTTAGCTGGTGTGCTCGCGTGTAAGCCAGCGGTGCTCGTATTGGACGAACCGACAGGCGGCCTGGACCCGCGCGGCCGGCGCGAGTTCAAGCGGCTCCTGCAGACGTTGCCGGGCACGAAACTTGTCGCCACACACGATCTAGAGCTTGTAGTCGATCTCTGCTCGCGCGTGCTTGTGCTCGACCAAGGCCGGCTAGTGCGCGAAGGTCCCACGATCGAAGTCCTTTCAGACGAACCATTCATGCTCGAGCACGGACTTGAGAAACCGCATGCGCTACTACACCGCCATCCCCATGGGTGAAAGCGTCAGTAACTGAGCTCGGATAAGTTTCTGGCCCCCCACGAGAATGCACGGAAACTCAATCCCATCCTCGGGATCAATCCAAACCCACGTCGGACCAGGCGCCGCTGTTAGCCACGCTGCAAATTTCAAGTTCGGACGTGCAAAAACAGCCCCAACCCGTGACGGGGACACATCTGATGTGGCGGCTACAGAACTCTACAGGGTGGTAAACACAAGCTCGCCGTTCTTAAAGTCCACGCGTACGCGGGTATTGTCTGCAACTTCACCGGCTACGAGCTTGCGTGCCAGCGGCGTTTCTATGTGGCGCTGGATGTAACGCTTCAGCGGGCGCGCACCGTACACAGGGTCGTAGCCTTCACGCGCGATATGCTCCTTAGCTGCATCTGTCAATTCAAGCTCGATGTGCCGCTCAGCCAGCCGCTGCCGGAGCAGGCCGAGCTGCAAGTCCACAATCTTCTTAATGTCTTCGAGCGTGAGCGGCTTGAACAGCACGATTTCGTCAATCCGGTTGAGGAATTCGGGCCGGAAATGACGCCGCAGTTCGGCCATGACCTGATTCCGCACACGCAGGGGTATCTCACCACCTTCGACAGCGTCTTCAGTCAGTAGCGGACTGCCTATGTTGCTTGTCATGATGATTATGGTGTTCCGGAAATCCACCGTATGACCCTGGCTGTCTGTGAGCCTGCCGTCGTCCAAGATTTGCAAAAGCACGTTGAACACGTCGTGGTGCGCTTTCTCCACCTCGTCGAACAGCACCACGCTGTACGGTCTGCGCCGGACGGCTTCTGTGAGCTGCCCACCTTCTTCGTACCCGACGTAACCGGGTGGCGCGCCGATCAGCCGCGACACGGCGTGCTTTTCCATGTACTCGCTCATGTCGATGCGCACCATGTTCTCCTCCGTGTCGAACAAGGCTTCTGCGAGCGCGCGCGCCAGCTCGGTTTTACCCACACCGGTCGGGCCGAGGAAGATGAACGAGCCGATGGGCCGTTTCGGGTCTTTAAGCCCCGAGCGCGCGCGTATGACCGCGTCTGCCACCGCGCGCACAGCTTCGTCTTGACCGACCACGCGCCTGTGCAGGATTTCGTCCAGGCGCAAGAGCTTTTCCTTCTCGCCTTCGAGCAGGCGGCTGACAGGAATGCCTGTCCAGCGCGATACGACCTCGGCGACCTCGTCGGGGGTGACCTCCTCCTGGAGCAGGCGTGGGCCGTCTTTGGTATCCGTGGCCTTGGCCTCAAGCTCGCGGAGCTGCTTTTCGAGCGCCGGTATCTTGCCGTACTTGAACTCGGCGACGCGCCCTAGGTCGCCGCGCCGCGCGGCCTGTTCCATTTCGTTCCGCGCAAGCTCGAGCGCCTCGCGCAGCTTCTGGATGTCAGCTATAACACTTTTCTCCTGTTCCCATTGGGCTTTGAGCCGGTCACGCTCGCTTTTTAGCTCCGCTATGTCTTTCTCAAGCGCGGCCAGGCGCTCTTTAGACGCCTGGTCCTTTTCTTTGCGCAAAGCTTCGCGCTCGATCTCGAGCTGCATAAGGCGCCGCTCGAGGCTTTCAAGTTCCTCGGGCATTGACTCCATTTCGGTTCGGAGCTTGGCCGCCGCTTCGTCAATCAGGTCGATCGCTTTATCGGGTAGGAACCGGTCCGAAATGTACCTGTGCGACAGTTGCGCCGCGGCGACCAGCGCAGCGTCCTGAATCCGGACGCCGTGGTGTAGCTCATACCGCTCGCGCAGTCCGCGTAAAATGCTGATGGTGTCTTCCACGCTCGGCTCATCAACAAATACCGGCTGGAACCTACGCTCGAGCGCGGCATCCTTTTCGATGTACTTGCGGTACTCGTCTAGCGTGGTCGCACCGATGCAGTGCAGCTCGCCTCGCGCCAACATGGGCTTGAGCATGTTGCCTGCGTCAAGAGCGCCCTCCGCCTTGCCCGCCCCAACCACGTTGTGGATCTCGTCAATGAACAAGATGATTTGACCTTGCGCGCGCGTGACTTCCTGTAGAACGGCTTTGAGCCGTTCCTCGAATTCGCCCCTGTATTTCGCACCCGCGATTAACGCGCCGAGATCGAGTGCAACGATGCGCTTGTTTTTGAGGCTCTCGGGCACATCGCCAGCGACGATCCGGCGCGCCAGACCCTCGACAATGGCGGTCTTACCCACCCCAGGCTCGCCGATCAGCACCGGGTTGTTCTTGGTCCGGCGTGACAGCACCTGAATGCAACGCCGTATCTCGGCATCGCGGCCGATCACAGGATCAAGCTTGCCCTGAGCAGCCAGGCGTGTGAGGTCGCGCCCGTACTTTTCCAGCGCTTCGTATGTAGCCTCTGGGTGCGGGCTGGTGACGCGCTGGTGCCCGCGCACAGCAGTAAGGGCTTTGAGGAAAGCGTTCTTGTCTATGCCCAGCTCCCGGAAAATCTTGCTTATCGGCGTGTTAGTCGGCTCATCGAACATCGCCAGAACCAGATGCTCCACAGAAACGTATTCGTCCTTGAGCCGACGCGCCTCGTCCGCGGCTTTTACAAGTAGCCGATTCAGCCTGTGCGTGATGTATATGCCCTGGCCCGCAGGCGTATCGCCGCTGACACGCGGCAACTTTGAAATTTCGTTTTCCAGCTTCGCACGGAACAGCTCGGGCGAGACTTGGGCTTTTTCGAACAGGCGCGGGACCAGTCCGCCTTCTTGCTCGACTAATGCCAGAGCCAAGTGCTCGACATCTACAGCTTGGTGCTGATTCCGCGTGGCTATTGCCTGCGCATCGGCCAGTGCGGCCTGCGACTTTTCTGTCAGCTTGTCCAGGTTCATTTCAGGAACCAAAACTACCCGAATACCGGTTGGCTTGCAAACACGGCGATAAAGCCGTTGCCCCAGCCGCGCTCAAAACCTCAGTTAACGGAAGTAAACGCAGCAGGCGAAACTGGAGTGCTTGGCAATTACAAAAAAAACATACTTGCCAATTCCGGTACGGTTGTATTAATTTCTTGGCGTCTGCGTAAAGCGAGCGTAGCTCAGCCTGGTAGAGCGTCACCTTGCCAAGGTGAATGTCGAGGGTTCAAATCCCTTCGCTCGCTCCATTTTGCTTTTCTAGGGCGTGGCCGAGTTCCCCTCTGTGATTCTGGCGATGGGCCGATCTTACATGTTTGAATGCCCGCGGTGCTACTACCGCGCAATTGTCGCGGGCGGGTTGGACTCCAGTTTCCATTGCTGGGTCCAAACCATCGTCTGCTACGATTGCAAAGCACTGCACGACGTGCCAGTACGCGTGCGCGTGCGAATCGAAGAGCCGCACGGTACGTCGGCAGCCAGCCAGACGCGTTCATCCATTCTAATGCCCCGCACGGAAGTCCCAGAAGTAAGCAACCTTCTTAACCGACTGTTTGTAACATTGGCGAAAGAATTCCGGTGGGTGAATTATAAGCTGCGCTGCCCGAAATCCGACACGCACAGGATCGAGCCGTGGCGCGAGCCAGGAAAATGTCCCAGGTGCAATACGCAGCTCGAACGCTCGCTAACTCCGTACAGGATTTGGGACTGAGACGTCCACATCGCTCGGCTCGCGCGCTGCACGCGGGCGTAGCGCTACTGAGCTGCGCACCAGTTGCTCTCTCCCGAGCCTGTCCGGATGCAGCGCCCGCATGGCCACGCGATTTTTGACTTCGACGGCAGTTCGCTCTCGGTTAACGTGTTTGGCGATGGCGACCGGCAGTTCGAACAGCCAGCTTACCCCCATGATGGCGCAGTACCGCCGCATTAAAAGCGGGCTGCCGCACGATGCGCTGTTGCTGTTCCGGCTCGGCGATTTCTACGAGATGTTCTACGAGGACGCCAAGACAGGCGCGCATGTGCTGAACCTAGCGCTAACCAAACGCAACGGCGTGCCCATGTGCGGCATCCCGCACCATTCGGCCAGTGTGTACATCGGGAAACTACTTAAAGCGGGTTACAAAGTCGCCATCTGCGACCAACTCGAAGAGGCGCGCCCGGGCAAGCTTGTCAAGCGCGACGTGACTCAAATTCTCTCGCCTGGCGCACACTTCGACGAACGGCTCCTTGCCGCCGAGCAGAACAATTTCCTCGCAGCGGTGTGCCCTGGCCCGCGCAGGCGCGAATCGTCAGGCGTCCCCCCAGACATACGCGCCCACGGAACATGCGCGTCAACCACGTATGGAATCGCACTGGTTGACCTCACCACCGGCGAATTCCGTGCAACCGAGGTCGAAGGCTCCACAGCATTACTCGGCGAGCTTGAACGCATGCGCCCCGCAGAAATTATTTACCCGAGCGAGGCAGCGGAATTGCGTGCAGTGTTGACCGGCGCAAGCAGCCCAACGGAAGCCCCTGCGATCACCCATGCCGAGGCT